>JANXSD010000100.1 GCA_025352785.1 Bacteroidota bacterium | reverse complement strand
TAATACGGAGTTTGGATTGCAGTATACTATCTTCCGTTTCTTCAATACCTACGGACCAAAACAAAGTACTGATTTCGTGATGTCGAAATTTTTAACTGCTGCTTTAAATAATCAAGATATTACAATTTATGGTGATGGAAGTCAAACAAGAACGTTCTGTTATATTGATGATAATATTGATGCTTGTCTGAATGCTTTTTATGGTGATCTGATTGTTAACGATGTAGTAAATATTGGTAACGATTATGAACTCTCGGTTCTTGATTTAGCACAAAAAATTATTGATATCACCAATTCAAAATCTAAAATTGTTTTTCTTCCAGCACTGAAAGAAGGTGATATGACGCGTCGTTGTCCTGATATTACTTTGATGCGACAATTGTTAAGTCGTAAAATGACAACACTCGAAGAAGGTATCAATAAACTAATCAGCGCCAAGCAATTTATCAACGTATAATTTATGACATCACCTGCTAAAATGCAGGAGCTGATCGGTATACAGTTGCAAACACTCCACTTGCAAACTGAGCCGGCAACCCTTTACGATCCCATTCGCTATATGTTATCACTTGGCGGCAAACGTATTCGTCCTGTTTTGTTGTTGATGGGCACAGAACTTTTTGATGGCAATATGCACGATGCTCTTTCTGCAGCAATTGGTATAGAAGTGTTTCACAATTTTACTTTACTACATGATGACATCATGGACAATGCGCCATTGCGAAGAGCAAAGCCAACCGTTCATCGCAAGTGGAATTCTAATATCGCGATACTTTCTGGTGATGCGATGTTTGTAAAATCATGTCAGTTAATGATGGAGGTTCCCGATCATGCTTTGCGCGATGTGGTAAATGTGTTCCAAGCAACAGCATTAGAAGTGTGTGAAGGTCAGCAGTTGGATATGGATTACGAAAATGAAACATCGGTAACTATTGAAAGATATCTGAAGATGATTCGCTTGAAAACGGCAGTGCTTTTGGGCTGTTCGTTAAAAGTGGGTGCCTTAATTGCGAATGCAACAGAAGAAGACGCACAACATATTTATGATTTTGGCGTCAACCTCGGCCTAGCTTTTCAATTGCAAGATGATGTATTGGATGTATATGCCGATACAGAAAAATTTGGAAAACAAGTAGGCGGTGATATCTTATCCAACAAGAAAACGTATTTATTATTAACGGCATTAAATCAATCAAGTGGTTTATTGAAAGAAGAACTTTTGCAATGGATTCATCAATCAATTTCTTCTGATAAAAATGTGGATAAGGTGCAAGCAGTAACAAGAATTTACAACTCACTTGGTGTGCGAGAACAAGCAGAGAAAAAGATGAATCAACTTTATCAAGAAGCGTTTGATCATCTCTCTGCAATTCCTGTTTCATCAAGTAAAAAGGAGCCACTTCAAAAGCTCGCTGAAAGTTTATTAATACGAGACGTTTAAAAAATATATATCAAATGGAAAGGGCATCCTGCAATACTGCGGGATGCCCTTTCCATTTGAAACTAAAATATTATTTATGCATGACCTAATGTTCTTAAATGACGAACATGAGCCATGATAGCGCTCCAAAAAGTTGGATATTCAATATATTTAATATTAAACTCACTGCATGTTTCTTTAACAAGTTTACTAATTGCAGGATAATGAATATGACTGATACGAGGAAATAAATGATGTTCCACTTGAAAATTCAATCCACCCATAAACCAACTGATTAATTTATTACGCGTTGCAAAATTTGCAGTTGTTTGCACTTGATGTATTGCCCATTCGTTTTCAATTTTATTTGTTACTTCATTCGCTTGTGGGAAATGAGTATCCTCAACAATATGTGCTAACTGAAATACAATTGCAATAGTAAATCCGCAAGTAAACAAAACAACTGAATAACCTATTAACATACTTACTATACCTTGAGTATATGCGGGTAAGATGACGAATAAACAGAAATAAGCTAACTTACTCATCCAAAAACCAACATGTTCTTTGGTTTTCATTTTACGAATTTGTGTTCCTGCCACTTTTCCTTTGAAATATTTTTCATAATCCTTCCAATACACCCAAATGAAATAGGTTAATCCATAAAGTGCTACCCAATACAAGTGTTGAAATTTATGAATCCAATAACGAGGTTGTTGATCATTCACACGCATAAACGGACGAACATCAATATCATCATCTAAACCTTCCACATTCGTAAATGTATGATGGATCTGATTGTGTTTTATTTTCCACATAAAACTCGATCCGCCCATTAGGTTAAGAGAATATGCAGCCAAATTATTTACATTTTTATTTGTTGAATAGGATCCATGTGCACCATCATGCATCACATTAAATCCTACACTTGCCAAACTTATACCCATTAAGGCGCAAAGCGATAACGCTAACCATATAGGCAAGCTAGCAAACACCAGCAGTGCATAAACTGAAACAATAGTAACAGTAAGAACTGCAGTTTTATAATAAAGTTTAAAATTTCCCGTAGGTTTTATTTTCGCATCTACGAAGTAGCGATCGATTTTAATGCGTAACGCATCAAAAAACGGACTTTGTCGGTTGTTGAATGTTATTTTACCCATAATGATGCAAAGGTAATGGTTAACTTTCTTGTAAAATACATCATTTATCAAATATCAATATTAAATTATTAACTAATAGCAGTGATAACTAATGAATATTATACATAAATAATTGATATGAATATATTTACAATGCACTTATAGTCTAATAAGTGGGCTATATTCACCATCAATATATTACATTCCTCATAGTATAAATTGGAGCTATATTCGCTTTTGTTGAACGAAATTCACTTATTGAACAACAATCTTCGCTAAGAACATTTTCTTTTTATTGATGACGGGAACTATAATAGTTTCTTCGTCTACCTGTTTTCCAGCTCTTGGCAGTAGAGAAATATTATCGCCAATTTTGCTAAGCTTCTTCGTTTCTGACTGTCCTTGATTGTTAATAGAGAAGCCAACTACTTCATTACTCCTTCCGATATCACCATTATAAAAAAGCATCAGTTGATCGGCATTTAGAAAACTATTAAATGAAGCATAAATCCCTTCATCATCAAGTGAAGCTTGATCCTTTCGAAGCACCTGGCTCCATGCTACTTCACCTTGTGGCGTTACAGAAATTACAACAACATTATCGTAATGATATTCAACTCTTCTATTAAAAGATTGTGTGAAATAATCATAGTAAGAATATTCACTAAGATATGCTGCTTCAGCAATAATTACTGCACCGCCATCTTTACGTAAAACGATTCGTTGAATGGGATAGCTAAACAAACTTACATTGTTTCCCGAATTACGATCACCCATTAATTTCAAACGAGCATCGCCATTAATGGCAATGGTATGTTGAATAAGCGCAATAGGATTAGCAATGTCAAGGTAGGAGAACAAAATTCCAGCACCGGTGAATGAACTTTTATCAGCATAAAATCCAGCAACAACAATTTTTCCATTCACACGATCCACTGCAAGTGAAGCTTCACTCATAGGATGCGTTCCATCATTTACTTTGTAATCTTTAAATTGATTTTCGCCTTTCGATAATAAAAATAATTTGAAATTAATTATTTTTCTCTTGTCATTTGATGGGTCCTTCTCTCTCAACTTTGCTAGTACAGCTAATTCTCCATTGTCGCTTAATACTACGTCGTTAAATTCAATATTTTTTGAAGGATAACTTACGGAGGCTTTTGTGGGAGTAATATTTTTGAAAGAAGTATCGCATTGAATTAGATGTATTGTTTCAACATCATCATGAAATTCTTCGATATAAATTCCAGCAACTATTTTTGAAGCGGACAAGATTACTTTTGGCTTAGACAAGTTAGCACTTCTGCCAACCCCTATTGATGCGATTTGTTTTCCACTTATTTCCAATCCTCCTTTTGTATCATAAATATCCAAAAAAATATTAAGTGCATTTTCATTTCTATTCCAATCGCTAGAAATAACAATTCCTTTTCCATTAAAAAAACTTACGGATTCGATACTTGCACTTTCAGGATGTGGTACTAAGTTTTTCCACCACAGTGGACGTAATGAAAAATCAAAATAACTGAGGCGGTATTTTCTGGTTCTCAATCCAATTCTATCGTTTTGTGACTCGAGAGATAAGTTACTATGTAATACAAAAATACCTGTATCACTTTGACCGATTACTTTCAAATAATTCATTCCAAAATCGTCCAAATTTTGTGGCGATAGCGTTAACTTTTGTGCAGATAACGACATTGGAATTATGACCATCCAAAAAAATATATGAAGGAGAAAACGCAAGAATCGCATAAGCTAATTAAATCAATTATGTGTTAATAAAAATGGATTGTGTTTTTTCTCATACCCTATTGTGGTTTCTTCTCCATGTCCAGGGAAAACAGTCGTATCATCAGGTAAAACGAATAAATTATTTCGTATGCTTTTCAATAACGTTTCCGCATCACCACCTGGCAAGTCAGTTCGTCCGATACTTTGACGAAACAATACATCACCTCCAATTACTATTGCATCGGCTTCATTATAAAAGCAAACACTACCAGGACTATGACCGGGAGCAAAAATAATTTTTAGAGTACTATTTCCAAAAGTTATTTCTTCACCATCTTTTAAACTGGTTAGTGGTTCGGGTGATTCTTCCACCATGATTCCATATCTAGAACCATAAACAATTGTTGCTTTTAGAAGTGGGTATTCGAGTGCATGAATCTCTACTTTTAATCCAAAACTTTCTGCAACAAATTTATTTCCTAAAACATGGTCAATATGACAATGTGTATTTAGCAATCGAACTGGTTTTAAATCTTCCTTAATAATGAAATCAAAAAGTTCTCTTTTTTCTTCTGGCTCATAACAACCTGGATCAATAATTACACATGCTTTTGTTTCATCATAAAGAATGTAAGTGTTCTCATAAAATGGGTTGAATGTAAATAATTTTAATTGTAACATACATTAAGAATTTTTTGCTGGTCGGTAACTAGATTGTGAAAGTAATAATTGAGCGTCTTGAATAGAAAATAATTGAGGAAGTTTTATCTCTGGATGTTGATGCATAAATGAACGAACAATTTGCCATCCAATATAAGCTCCTAGCTGTGCGGGAGCGTCCTTAGGAAATCCACTGGTACCATTTCCATCATTAATGAATTTCATGTATGTTTTAGGATTGTTATTATACAATAATTGGTGTTCTATAAAAAATCCCCAAATCTCTGATTCATTCTGAATTGCCCATGTCAATTGTTTTTCGCTGAAACCAATTTTAATGGTATCATCTGTATCAGGCGTTAGCAAATCGAGTGCATATAAAATTTTCCCTTGATACACCAAATTATTTAAGAAGCTACGATGCAAACTATCATTCGTGTATTCGCTATCCATCCAACCTTTCAAAGCGTCTGTCAAAATATATTCTTCACGAAATTTGTGCACCATATATTGTGGCAATTGAAGTGATGGGTAATATTTATAATCGGAACCCAAATAGAAGTGGAGACCGATTCCTAAGATGCTATCCATCGCCATTACATTGCTAGTAAAAGGAGAAATATATGTCACAATTTTGGGAATATTTTTCCCCGGAAATAATACATGATAGCGTTTGAAAGATTCTGTAAAGGAGGATTTTAGTTTGCTAATATCACTAAATTTTTTATCGCAATCAGCATATACTAAACGTATATATTTATCACTGAGGTATTGATTCAAATTATTAGCAATAGCAGCATCACTAAGAGGCTCTCTACCAACAGGTACAATTCCTGCCAATCTAACGCACCATAGATCGAAGAATTTTCCGTAGGTTAATCTTAATGTATGAATTTGACTGCTATCAAAAGGAGTATGCGGATCAAAAATTACCTTTTCGAATCGGATGAAGGCTAACTTTAATTTGATATCAGGAACTTCGATTCTATTAGGAATATTGGCTTGCTTTTTTTTACTTTCGCAGGATGAAATCAATAACAGCGTTATTGATAAAAGGCAAAACAGTTTAATTTTAATTATCATTGCAGTATAATACTTCAATTTATGAATAAGCGATATCTAATTCTTGTACTAATTGTTTTTGGTACTTTGAGAACTCCAATCCATGCACAATCTTCGGATCAGAAATTCCATTTCGGACTAAAAGTTTCTCCAACCCTAGCTTGGCTAAAACCTGACACCAAAGGTATTGAGAAAGGAGGCTCGAAATTAGGATTTTCGTATGGGATAATGACAGAATTCAACATTCAAGAGAATTATGCTATCGTTACAGGATTGCAAGTTACTTATCGTGGAGGTAAATTGATCTTTCCAAGTGTACCAGATATAAATGGGAACGTTTTAAAGTCCAAACGATCGATAAATCTGCAATACATCGAGTTGCCAATTTCTTTGAAAATGAAAACGAATGCCTTTGACAAATATAGATTTTTTGGGCAGTTTGGGATTGTAAATGGCTTAAATATACGCGCAAAAGATGGTGACAACAATGATATTAAAGACAAAATCAATTCTTATAATGTAGCGATGTCAATTGCATTAGGTACGGAATATACCATTTCAGGATCAACAACTTTATTAGGATCTATTGAATTTAATAATGGATTTATCGACGTGCTGAAAGGTTCAGATGCAAAGGCTGTAACCAATTATTTCGCTTTAAATGTTGGTGTATTATTTTAACAACTATGCAAATTGGATAGCATTAATAGTTGTCTGATACGTAAAAAATCATGTGCTGAAATTATCTTAATGGAATTTCCTCGCTAACTACGAGTACAAATAACAAGAGGTTGTTCTCAACTAATGAGACAGCCTCTTTTTATTTTTTATAACCGCATCATGCCATTCTTTAAAATGGATTTCCATGAGAGAGCTATCTTTTCCTTAATTTTACCTCCAATGAAAATCGCACTTGCACAGTTAAACTACCACATCGGTAATTTCGAATCAAACAAAGAGAAAATTATTCGCGCTATTCAAAAAGCGGAGCTTGAGCAGGTTGATCTGGTTGTTTTTGCAGAATTAGCAATATGTGGTTATCCACCACTCGATTTTTTGGAGTACCCGCACTTTATTAGCCGTTGCTTAGAGAGTATGGAAGATATTGCAACGCATTGCAAAACTATCTCTGCAATTATAGGCGGTCCAGCGGTAAATCCTGATCCGAAAGGAAAAAATTTATTTAATGCTGCTTTTGTTTTGTCGGAAGGAAAAATAAAACAAATTGTTTCGAAAACACTATTGCCAACTTATGATGTGTTTGATGAATATCGTTGGTTTGAATCGAATAGAACATTTAATTGTATTGAATTAAACGGTGTTCGCATTGCACTAACAGTGTGCGAAGATCTTTGGAACATGGATGAAGATCCGCTTTATACTTTCTGGCCGATGGAAGAATTGATTCGTCAGCAGCCAGTATTGATGATTAACATTGCTGCATCGCCCTTTAATTATAAACATAATGATGATCGTAAAAGTATTCTTGAAAAAAATGTTCGCCAATATCAATTGCCGCTAATATATGTGAACCAAGTAGGAGCACAAACTGATATTATTTTTGATGGTGGTTCAGTAATTTATGATGAGAAAGCGAATTTATTGAAAGAGTTAAATTATTTTGAAGAAGATTATTTCATTTGTGAATTTGATGTTGCCAAAAGTAAAATCCAAATTGAGGATTCGATCATAGTAGCAAAAAATGAAGAGGTAAAAATGCAACGTATTCATCAAGCATTGACAATGGGTATTCGCGATTATTTTTCGAAGATGGGATTTAAAAAAGCAATACTTGGATTATCAGGAGGAATAGATTCTGCGTTGGTTCTCGTTCTAGCGGTGCAAGCGTTAGGGAAAGAAAATGTTCATGCAGTTTTAATGCCTTCTGAATTTTCTAGCGATCATTCCATTAGTGATTCACTTGATTTGGTAAAAAATCTTGGTTGCTCACACGAGATCATTGCAATAGCACCTATGTACAATGCATTTATAGAAAGTTTAAAACATGATTTTGAAGGATTGCCTTTCAATGTTGCAGAAGAAAATATTCAATCACGTATTAGAGGAACTACCTTGATGGCGTTGAGCAATAAGTTGGGATATATTTTATTAAATACGAGCAACAAAAGTGAACTTTCAGTTGGGTACGGAACTTTATATGGAGATATGTGTGGAGGCCTATCAGTAATTGGTGATTTATATAAAACCGAAATCTTCGTATTATGTAATTATATGAACTCCGTAAAAGAAATAATCCCCAAGAATATTATCACAAAACCACCTTCTGCCGAATTGCATCCCGGACAACTGGATAGTGACTCTTTACCTTCCTATACTATACTCGACACAATTCTTTGCAGTTATATTGAACATGCAAATGGTCCGGATCAAATTATAGCGGAAGGCTTTGATGCAGCTTTAGTAAATAGAATTTTGAAAATGGTAAACATGAATGAATGGAAACGCTTTCAATTTGCGCCGATACTTCGCGTTTCACCTAAAGCCTTTGGCAGAGGTAGACGTATGCCAATCGTTGCAAAATATTTAGGATAATGATTTCAATGAAAATGTATTCATCTGTTCAACTTAATTTATTTTTTCGAAAATTCATTTGTGCATGAGAGGGTATTTAGTATTTTTTTTAATGTTGTTTTTTATAAATGGTATTGCACAAACAGATACTTTATATTGTAAATCCTATACAAATCTTATTACTGGAAGATTTTACTTTTCACAAAAATATACCAGATTAACTATTAAAAACAGTGTCGACAAATATGATTTAAATTATCGTCCGAATACCAACTTAAATATGGGGATCGGTGCAACTTATAAATGGGCTACCTTAAATTTAGCGTATGGTTTTCCATTTTTAAATACGGATAATAGTGAAGGCAAGACGAAGTATTTAGATCTTCAAGCACATTTTTATGGCCCTAAATTTACTATTGATTTTTTCGGACAATTTTATAAAGGATTTTATCTTTATCCAAAAGGAACATTGGCAAATAAAAACCAATATTATATTCGTCCCGATTTAAAAGTAAATGCACTTGGAGCATCAGTTCAATACGTTTTAAATAACAAAAGATTTTCGTACAGAGCTGCATTCCTACAAAATGAATGGCAACGTAAATCCTGTGGAAGTTTAATTGCCGGAGCTGAAATTCATTTTGGAAAAATATCTGCCGATAGTTCAATTGTTGCTTCAGAAGTAAACACAATATCAGAAGGTAGAAAAATCCGTAGCTTCAACTATTTTGAGATTGGGCCAAATGTAGGTTATGCTTACACTCTAGTGGTGCATAAAAACTTTTTCCTTACTGGATCATTGGCTTTTAGTTTTGATTATGTAACAAATACTTCACGAGGAAATACCTCACGATTAAAAACTGATGGATTTAGTCCGAACAATACCTTTAGAGTATTTACTGGATATAATTCAGCCTTCCATGCGATTAGTTTCACCTTTATAAATTCTGAAGTATCACTTACCACACAAAAGGCGATCACCAAAATAAATGTGAGCACAGGCAATTTTCGATTGAATTATGTTAAGCGTTTTAAACCAGGACCAAAATCCAAAAGGATGCTGAGACATTTATAAATTACGTTCCACAGCATGGTGCACCATCCACTACGTAACGAAGCCTTCGCTTTTTAATGATGTTATATTTTCACAATTTCCACTCGCCTGTTTTTTGCTTTACTTTCCTCAGTTTTGTTTTCAGCAATTGGTTTTGTTTGTCCCCAACCTTTTGATGAAAGTCTGGTTTTATCAATGCCTTCAGTAATAATAGCGTTCCTTACCGCTTTGGCTCTGTTATCAGAAAGTGTTTGATTTGATGCAGAAGTGCCAACATTATCTGTGTGTCCTTCAACGCTGATTTTAAGTGTAGGATTTGATTTTAGCATTTCCGCTATCTGTTCAATAATTTTTTGCGATTCGGATTTTATTTCTGACTTACCTATTTCAAAATTGATGTACAAAGCAATATGCCCATCTGCGTTAAGCGCTGTGAGCATAATAACAGAAGTGATTTCCTGCTTCATAGCTTCAATTTCGAGAACAGTCAGGAAATAAAAATCATTATTTTCATTGCCTCCCATTTCAATTTTAACCCACACTTCAGAACCAGGCTTTACAATTTTATAAACTCCCAAACCTTCACTTGCATTCAAATATTGGGTTTCGCCACCAATTTTTTTGACAGCCGTTTCATAATTTCTAAGAATTTGTAAAGGGCTTGGTTTTGATTGTCCCGATTCGGTGTTAAAGTCATAGCGTATCTGGGTTTTCGTTCCCTCTTTTGAAATAATTTTAGAACCATTATCAGCGAGATTAAAGTCCACAGCATCAAAATTGGTGGTAGATTCAGACCTGACATAATTTGTCATCCTATTTGGAAACATAGGATGGTCTTTAGTTCCTTCTACATCTTGTTGCGCAAATGTTGAAAATGACATTGAAGCTGCCATAGTTAGAGATAAAATTATTTTTTTCATAAGTTTTGATTTTATCCCTTTAATGTAAATGTAACAAAATGCAATTCGATTCTACCCCTGACAAATAATATCGCATAACGACAGACCCAATAGCTATCGGGTAAAGTAAATAAATTTCCTTGGTATTACGCATCTCCAATAAAATTAAGTGCCATAAATTCCATTATTACACAAGATAAGTTTTCAGATTTAACTCAACTAAATGGAACAGGTGATCACAGCGTATAATCCAGATCGCTTTATTGATGCTTTTGTGGCCCATCTCGATTTAATTAACCAAAGGATTATCATCAGTATATTAAAATCCGAGAATCGGAATCGTTTCAAATCCAAGCACCTTCTTAAAATTTATCTGCATAGCTTTTGGGGATCAACGCCATTCTTTTGATAATAATCATTGGCGGTAACTCACTAAAAAAACAGTTCAGTTATTGTATTCTATAAATTATTTTCTTAGAAAATTTTCCCGAACTAAAGCAAAGAAATTTTCCAAATAAATTCTCATTTCATCCAAACTTGTGGATGCAAAAATTCAACTTTAACAAAGCATTGCATTGGATATGGCAAGGTCAAATAACTAAAAAGATTAATTCCATTATCTCGAACACATGAATATTATTCGTAAGTAGATATTCGAATAATTAAATAATCCATTAACTCCTCCTATTTCTTCAAAACCCACTATCCTCTTATTCAAATCTATTTTCATATTTCACCATTTACTAACGTTTCAGTAGTTATTGCATCAACAATATTTTAGTTACAAGAAAATAATGTATCAGTAATCAACAAAAGAACTAAAGATGGTATTAATACCAATTGCCAATATATTTTAGTCCAATCTACTTGTCCCTTTTCATCAATACTTCTTAAAAAAATAGTTCCGTAGGCAAAGGCTATGCAACGATTTTTTAAATCGTTTTGATAAAAAAATTACATCGCATCTTTGGACTAAAATATATTTGCAATTGGTATAATAGGTTCCTTGGAATATTAGGATAATGGAAATTAACTTGTTAAAATTTTTCAATGATATAAAACAGGTTTGTTAATGTGAAAGTAATTTTACTTTCGTTAAAGAAGCTATAAATTTTTTTGGGGAATTATTCTACCGTGAAAAATTACTCCTTAATTACTTTACAGTAACCACGTTTTTCATTTTTGAAGTTTATCTCAATGAAGTAAATTCCATTTGCAAATTCCGTTAAATCGATTTTCTTTTCGATCTGTGTCTTTATAACTTTACCTGCAATATCAAAAACGATACTATTTTTAATTTCATCAGACTTTGAATTGACTGTGCAGAAATCATGTGTTGGGTTGGGGGAAATAGAAACTGAAATATCGCTATTTGCATTTTCTTCAATCCCAACATTACAAAAACAATTGCCATAAATAGAATTATAAGATGAATCCTTTACACATTGAAGTATCTTAACCTCACCAATTGCTTCAGCTCCAGATTGGTCAATACCATCGATTCCTCCTATGCTTTCAATATAAAAGTATTGGCCAGAGCTTCCTGGAATATTTATGTAAAAGCAATTTCTTAATCCTACACTAGAAATATTTATTGGTCTTACACTATCTACAATAAAATAAAAAGGAGAGGGCTGAAAATTTTCAAAAAAAGGGTTTACTAAAGTATCTCCATCCGATGCACTAAAATCGTATAAAAGGAATTCTGTATTATTAAGTTTATCATAAATAAATACTTTTTTTTGAGATGTATCTTCTCTTAATATTGCCCCATTAAAAACTGTATCGTTAATAAAAAAAGGGAAAGTAAAACACATTGAAGTATTACTATATAAATGATACCCTAAGAGATTTTTATACTTCAAACCTTGAATAATTGTATCGTTTCCCTCAAAAATAATTTGACCGGATTGAAGTGTACAAAAAACTGTTGCATCACCTTGATATTGCTCCCAAATTTGATGATTCCCCAATAGTTTATGATAAGCTTGCCCTCTAGCGCAAAATACAATCAAAAAATTGAATATCATTAATAGCTTTAGCGATTTTCGAATAACCATGAACCAAAATATTTAGATGTTAATTTATGAAATTTTTATTAAACTGTCATCGATCATACCAATTATCTACAAGTTACTCCTTCTGAGTGAACTTTTATTTCTCCATTCTAAGGGCTAACATCCTTCCTATGAGTCTTGATAATACCTTCTCCAATGATATGTGGCAACATTAAGAGTTCCTATCCTAACCTAGTTTCTTCATTTCCTTTTATGCCCAACTAAACCAATTGGTCATGGTTCCTAATAACTTCATCGGTAAACAAATTATCGGTTCGCCCCCGATCGCTATCATGGGTTATGTACAAGCTATATTACTTAGAAATATTTTTAGTTTCGTAGAAGAATTTTATAGTACTCAGCCTAGTTTTTTTCGATACATAGTGGATCCTTCAAGATACTTCTCAATTTTTATTTCTTGATTTTTATTTGTTAATTTATTTCCATCACTCAACCTTAATTCTCTTTATCAAAACAAAACCAACACTACCAGAAAAAACAGAAGCAATGAGAATAGCTATTTTTGATAAATCTTGTTGCTCAGGATGTTTGAAAGCGAGCATGGAAATAAATATCGACATGGTAAATCCAATTCCACCTAATACACCAGCCCCCAAAATATGACGCCAAGTTACAGAAGTTGGTAGAGAGGAAATTTTTGCTTTAACAGCGATCCAACTGAAAAATGTTATGCCAAGTGGCTTTCCAATAAACAATCCAAACATCACTCCTAGTGATAAGCCCGCCGTTAATTTAGATAAAATATTCCCCTCAATTACAATAGCTGTATTTGCCAATGCGAAGAGAGGAAGAATAACAAAATTTACTACCCCATGTAAACAATGTTCTAATCGCTCTAATGGCGAAACCTTGTTGACATCTATTTCGATCTTCGAAATATTAAGTGGAATAAACAAAGCTAACACAACACCCGCAATTGTTGCATGTACTCCCGATTTAAGAATGCAATACCAAAGTACAATTCCTGCAATGACATAAAATGTCAAATTTTTATTTAGAGTTCTATTTAAAAATAATAAAAATAGTATCGGAATTAATGCAATCAATAAATAATTAAAATTTAAATCGCTGGTGTAAAAAAACGCAATGACCAAAACCGCACCGAGATCATCAATGATAGCGACTGCCGTGAGAAATATTTTTAGTCCAATTGGTACTTTATCTCCAACCATAGCTAGTATCGCCAAGGCGAATGCAATATCTGTTGCCATTGGAACACCCCATCCATGTGAAGTATTTGTTCCTGCATTGAAACAATTATAAATTAATGCAGGAATCAACATCCCTCCTACCGCAGCAATAATTGGCAACATCGATTTGGAACGAGAAGATAATTCTCCAACAAGTAATTCGCGTTTTATCTCCAGACCAACTAACAAGAAAAAAACAGCCATCAATCCATCGTTTATCCAATGTGCTATACTTTCGTTGAGATGAACTACACCCATTTCAAATCCAAAATGCTTTTCAAAAATTTCCCGATATTCAACACCCCATGAACTGTTTGCAAGCGCTAAGGAAATTACAGTAACAGTAATTAAGATAACACCACCCGATAATAGATAACGAAGAAACTGCTGAATGCCTGAGATGATGCGTTGCATTTTATATTAATATAATTTCAAAATTAGTCAAATTATCCTTTCCTTCGCAATTTGAGATTGAAACAAAAATATACAATAAGATATTTCTATTTTACAACTCCAAAGTTCCAATATAGTGAATGTCATACAAATTTAAGAAAGCTATATAAAATGCAAATGGATTTGAAAATGATGAGAAAAAATTACATTTGAATGCTGATTGATTTCCATAAACCAGATTCCAATAGATTCTTACCTTGTGTCAATATCTTATTTCATTAAAATTTATGTGGTCAAAATATTTATTAGTTTTTGCGTCGGCGATGATGGTAGATATTGTTCCACTTCCCTTACCTCCTGCGTTTACCATCATGATTTTCTTACAGATCTATTACAAGCTTGATGTTTGGACAGTGATCTCAGTTGGTGTTGCAGGATCTATCCTTGGAAGATATATCCTTACACTTTATATTCCTAAAGTTGCAGGTAAAATATTTAATCCTGCAAAGAACGAAGATGTTCAGTACTTAGGAAAAAAATTAAAAGAGAAAGGATGGAAAAGTCAATTGGCGATTCTAACTTATTCGCTTTTGCCATTACCAACAACGCCACTTTTTATTGCAGGTGGTATGGCGAAGATGAAACCTTTTTTTATCATTCCTGCATTCTTTGTGGGAAAATTTATCAGTGATGCAATTGCTGTAATTGGGGGCAAGTATGTAGCAGAAAATGCACCTAGCATTTTAGAAGGTGCGATCTCTTGGAAATCAATCGCAGGAATTACTATCGGACTACTACTTATTATTGCTCTCCTATTTATTGATTGGAGAACTTTAGTTCAACAGAAGAAATTTAAGATTAATTTTAAAATTTGGAAGTGAATAATTTACTTTAAATATTTTATCCAATCAAATAATAACTTTAAATAACTTTCTCCAAAGTGAGATAATCAGTTCCACCGCTGCCGCCACTAACATTTTCCATTTTAATGATAGATGAATTTTGTTGTGTAACATGCCAATCATCATTTAGCTTTATAAATGGAGCAACATTATCAAAGTTCAAAATTAATTTCAACTGACTATCGTCATTTTTACTCGACCAGGTGCCATTGATTGTTGTCGCTCCATTTAAAGCAGAAACGGTACCACCTGAATTAAATTTAATTGCGTAGCCTAAATAATTACTTGTTTCATTTGAACCGCTATCATAATAATATGTCACTTTCTATTTTGCTTGTTCAACTGTTGAGTTCAAATCGCTTACAGAATTAGAATAGGAGTTATCACTTTTTTTACATGATGAAATTGCAATCATCGTCAAAAACACAAAACTCATTGAACCTATAATTAATCGTATGTTTTTCATTACACTATTTTTTAAATTTAAATCTTAGATATCACTATTGAAATGTAAAGATGAAAATAGAATATTCCTTTTACAAATAAAACATACTGAAC
>JANXSD010000078.1 GCA_025352785.1 Bacteroidota bacterium | reverse complement strand
AATATATTTTGCTTCGAGTTATTATTTTAGGTATTTTAAAGAGTATGTGAGTAAGGTTCGAAAAACGGAACGCAATATTTTACAACCAAAAGGATTTTCATTATTGAGTGACTTAACACCCGTTTTAGCGCAATACGAAGCCGATAAACAAACCATCACCGACAAAGCAACCACTTACAACGGTGAATCTACATCGGAGCGTTGGAGCACTTTAAAATACGAAATAGAGCAAAAGAAATCTGCACTTCAAGTTGAAGGACGTTCAGCAGTAAGTCGTGCGGAAGATTTTCAGCGGTTAAATTATTTATTGGAATACCGTTTAATCTCTTCACCTGTTGCGCAAGAGATTGCAATAAATAACCTCGAACTTGAAGCACTCGCACTTGAATTAGAATTGGAACTATTAAGCATCTAACAACCATGATTACCATAAAAAATTACTTCGATCAAACTGCTAATCTAGTTTGGTCAGAACTCCCTGAAGCACTCTCTAAAGGAAATACATTAGTGAAAGGCGTTGCGCAAGACGATTGGAATGCCTACAAGACAAACGAAACAATTAAACGCGTAGTGGATGCTTATTTTTTGAAGCTGCATGATTATGTTGTTAAAAGTCCGGTTATTGTTGCTACCAAAAAACCTGCTAAAGCGAGTACTAAAAAAAGTTCTCCAAAAGTTGTTTTAACTCCTTCTCGAAAATTAAATTACAAAGGAGTAAAAGTAGAGATTCGTTCATTCTCAAAAGCATCTTCAAAATTTATCATTTGGGATGTGAAGACCAATCAGAAATTTTCCAATGAAAAATTTGAGAATGTAGATGAGGCAAAACAATTTATTCAGGACAACGAAATGGTGTTGGTGAAAACTGCTGAAGAAGTTGTAGTTGATTCTGAAGAGGTAGAACGCATTGATACCGACGTGCAATTCATCAAACGCTACGCAGATCTACACGGGAAAGTAAAATCACAAGCGCAAGTGTTATCATTAATTCATAGTCTGCAAAAAGCAATTCTGGAACGGCGTATTAACAAAGATTCTGAATACGCCGTTGAAATAAAACTCATGCAAGATCAACTCATCACCTGTTATGAAAAAATGGGAGATATGGTGGAAGTAAAAATTGATTCAAAGAATCTCAAAAATTATTTAACCATTGCTTCATCACAACAAAAAATGTTAGCGATCAATTTACTCAAAGCCTATGTGAGCCTCAATGGTAAATCCGACATCAAAGAAAAAGCACAAAAACTTTTTGATCGCATGAAAAAAGCTGTTGCCGATGGTAAGATTCGCAAAATCGATAAATACGCAGCTCGGTTAAACGAAGCCTTCGTGAATCTTAAAAACTATATCAGTAAAGATGCTGATATTCTCACCATCACCAAAGCAGAACTCAACGGGTTAAGTGGATTGATGTCTATAGATGGAGTTGAGCAAGATCTATCTTCAACCATTGTTTCTTCTAACGAACTTTTATCAATGGATTTTCAGACCATCGGATTACAAGGCAAATACCACGAACTCATCGGAGATCCTTCCATCGGTTTTACTGCAATGGTATACGGACCACCTAAAAGCGGTAAATCAACCCTCTGCCTTGACTTTGCAAAATACTTAGCAGTACATCATGGCAAAGTGCTTTTCTGTGCCATAGAAGAAGGATTTGGCTATACCCTCAAAGAAAAGATACAACGCCTAGAAGCTTCACACGCCAATCTATTCTTCACCGATACCATCCCCGAAAATTTATCCGATTACCAATTTGTATTCATTGACTCTGTTTCAAAAGCTGGTCTTGATGTTACTGACATTGCTAGTTTACATAAAGAACATCCCTCAACAGCATTTATATTCATCTACCACTCCACCAAAGAAGGAAAGTTCAAAGGCACAAACGCCAATGCACACGAAGTAGACGTCATCATCCAAGTAGCCGATGGAGAGGCGAATGCGACTGGGAGATTTAATGCTGGGGGATATTTAGAGCTGAAGTAGAAGATTTAGTGGAAACAAAATATCTTGCAAGATGCAATAATATAAACATCTACTAAAGACTACTAAATTCCATGATGCAATTTAACATACTTAATATTGCTTTTAATTTATTTAGCTATATCATTAGTAAGGTGTACAATAAATATTATTCAAACTTCTGATAAGTATCATTATAAATTTCTCTGATCTTTTTTCCGTTAAATGTCCAATATGGTCCAGGAGCCACGTTATACGCATATCCATCACCAAGTGCCATTCTTGTCGCACTAGTCAAGGTGGTATCCGTATTTCGGAACCTAACCAATTTTTCTGTAATCACAACTGCAACTTCTCCATTCGTATTAAAATATAATTCTGAACCAATAGGAATTCCCATTTCGATGAAATTAAAATTAGGTCGTTTACGTGCATAAGCATGCCCAGCTTCAATTTCTACTTGGTCAATTACTTCTTTTTCATGTTCAACTTCGCTACTCACATTTTTTATTTCCAAAAGCTTTAAAATAGCAACTGCTTGCATCGCTTCCATTTCAAAAAACTCCCTCTTTGGATTTAAACGATTAGGGCTAAAAGCGATATGAAGAGCTTTTTCAACCTCGTCTATATCTCTAACAGTAGCAGCATAATTGCATTCGTATGGAAGTGGCACGCCAGTGGTATAAAGTTGTGCCATCCTTATTTTGACATCCTCATGATTGGTTTTCCCAATCTTAATTATACCTGGCATTGCTGGATTAGTAAGTATATAAATGATTCCCTGCATTATTCTTAGTTTAAAAATAAATTTACATTTGACTTTTTACTTCATAATTTAGGATTGAAATAATAATTTTATTTAAAGTTTAATTTTTCCAATTCACTCCTTTTCTGCTTCAACAAAATATTAAACTCCACTTTCAACTTAAA
>JANXSD010000076.1 GCA_025352785.1 Bacteroidota bacterium | reverse complement strand
AATATCAAAAAAATAGAACTCGTAAATTTATTAGGTGAAACCATTTATTCGCAACTAATAGAAAACTCAAATTCATCACAACTTAATCTCCAACCCTATCCACCCGGATTTTATTTTGTAAAAATTTCGAATGAAAAATATACTGTTATGAAGAGGTTAGTAAAAGAATGAGGGAATGGGGTAATGGGATAATTTGAAATCAAATATTCACTAGTTAAATTATAATTCAAATAAATTTTAAGATTGCCTCGAGTAATAATTTTGGTTGTTCGGCTTGTACCCAATGACCTGCATTTGCAATGGTTTCAAATTGTGCATTTGGATACCATTGTATAATTTCATTATAACGTGTTGTATCAAGATATCCAGCGTTTTCTCCTCGAATAAATAAAACTTCTGTATTGATTGGAACAGATGGCCACGTTGCATTTCCTACTTCTTCAATCTGTGCATTTAACACGGGTAAATTAAATCTCCATTCTAATTTTTCTGGAGTAATCCAGTATAAATTTTTTAATAAAAATTGCCGTGTTCCAACATCATCAATTTTATCAGAAAGAATTTTTTCCGCTTCACCACGTGATTTAATTTCATTCAAATTAATTGATAAAAGTGCATCAAGTATTTCACGATGATGAACTGGATAATTATATGGTGCAATATCAACAACAATTAATTTCGAAACCGATTCAGGGTTATTAATTAATAATTGCATTGCAACTTTTCCGCCCATACTATGTCCTAAAACTACTGGTTGTTGTAGATGCAAATCTGTAATAAGTTCTGCAACATCAGCAGCCATTACAGAATAATTGTGAATAGAATCATGAGGCGATTGTCCGTGGTTCCGCAGATCGACAAGATAGGCGGCTAAATTATTTTGCGCTAACATACGTGCGAAAGATTGCCAATTATCGCTCATTCCAAACAATCCATGGAGAATAACGATTGGATTTCCAGCTCCTACTTGTCTATAATTCAGTTTCATACTATTCTTTTAATCCTAATGATAATTCTTTCTTCCATTCTCTGCAAAATTCGTTCATTTCGGAATACTTTTGCGCCATGCAAATTATAGTACGCAAAGGTACAAAAGCTGATATGGCTCAAGTACATGCACTCATCTGCGAATTGGCAGAATATGAGAAGGCACCGCAAGAAGTTACCAATACTGTAGACGATATGATTCGTGATGGCTTTGGGGAGCACCCAATATTTTTTTGTTTGGTGGCTCAACTCGAAGAAAAAATTGTTGGAATGGCAATCTATTTCATCAAATATTCGACCTGGAAAGGTAAAGGCGTTTATTTAGATGATATTGTTGTTACGAAAACCATGCGCGGCAAAAAAGTTGGAAAACAATTGTTCGATGCAGTGATGAAAGATGCTTTTGATATAGGTGCTCAACAATTGCATTGGCAAGTGCTAGATTGGAATGAACCAGCAATTAATTTTTACAAAAAATATAATGCACAGATGGATAGTGAATGGATTAATTGCAAACTCACAAGAAGCGAATTAATTCATCTGGATTAAAATAAATTATTTTATAATGAAAGTATTTAAATTTGGGGGTGCTTCTGTTAAAGATGCGGATGCGGTAAAAAATGTTGCAACAATAATGCAAGATTTTAAAGAGGAAAAAATTCTTGTCATCGTTTCAGCTATGGGAAAAACTACTAACGCCCTTGAAAAAGTTGTTGATGCTTATGTTAAAAAGTCAGGGGAAGCAGAATTATTTTTAGAAGAGGTTAAAACATTCCACTATCAAATTATGGAATCTCTTTTTCTTGATTTAAATAATCCAATATTTGAAAAAGTAAATAATTATTTTGTTGAAATACATTGGGCATTAGAAGACGAACCTCGTGAATATAATTTCATTTACGATCAAATCGTTTCTTTTGGCGAGTTGATTTCTTCTTCAATAGTAAATGCATGGTTAAAGGAATCAAATTTAGCGAGTACCTGGTTAGATATTCGTGATTGTTTGAATGCAGATAATACTTATCGCGAAGGAAAAATTAATTGGGAAGAGAGTGATCAATTAGTTAAGAAAAATCTTTTGCCTCTTTTTACTACGCAAAACAAAATTGTACTAACGCAAGGATATATTGCAAGTACCTCCGAAAACTATTCGATCACATTAGGCAGAGAAGGTTCCGATTACACTGCAGCAATTCTTGCTTATCTTTTAGATGCTGAATCAGTGACTATTTGGAAAGATGTTCCAGGTGTATTAAATGCGGATCCAAAATATTTTACGGATGCACAAAAGCTTGAGCAGTTAAGTTATCTTGATGCGATTGAATTAGCCTATTATGGTGCATCTGTCATTCATCCTAAAACGATAAAGCCCTTAGAAAACAAAGGAATTCCTTTGTATGTTAAATCATTTTTGAATCATCAAGCAAAAGGAACTGTTATTGGAAAAGATTTACAGACAAAACCACTCGTTCCTTCATTTATTTTCAAAAGTAATCAAGTGTTGATTAGTATTGCTGCAAAAGATTTCTCATTCATTGCAGAAGAAAATATCAGCAACATCTTTGCAACCTTCGCAACGTTAGGATTAAAGGTTAATTTGATGCAGAATTCTGCTATCAGTTTTTCAGTGTGTTTGGATAATGATTCGCAGAAGATCCCAAAATTAATTGAGCTATTACAACAGAATTATCGCATTCGTTACAATACCGATTTGCAGCTGTATACTATTCGTCATTATTATCCATCAACACTTGAGAATTTAAGTCAAGGAAGGGAAATTTTATTGGAACAACGCAGTAGAAATACAGCGCATCTAGTGATGAAGGCAGAAGAAAAATCAGAAAACAAATAATGTAAATCATTGTTGTAATATCAAGTAATATTTTAATCATCATGAGTACGGCATCGTTAAAAAGCAAATTAATTCTTTGGTTATTTATGGGATGCTTTCTCGTTTTCGGGATGGTTGTTGTTGGCGGCATTACAAGATTAACAGGTTCAGGATTATCGATTACAGAATGGAAAGTTGTTACTGGAACGATTCCACCACTAAACGAATCGCAATGGTTTTCGGAGTTTCAAAAGTATCAACAGATTCCTCAATACAAGGAATTGAATTCAGGATTTACATTAAGTGATTTTAAATTTATTTATTTCTGGGAATTCATTCATCGCCTTATTGGAAGAATGATTGGTGTAGTTTTTCTTATTGGTTTTATTTTCTTCTGGCGAAAGAAAGTAATTACAAAAGAATTAATGCCACGACTACTTTTCATGTTCGCATTGGGTGGTATCCAAGGTTTCCTAGGATGGTATATGGTATCGAGTGGTTTAACAGAAAATGTGAGAGTGAGTCATATACGATTAGCGATTCATTTGACATTTGCCTTCATCACTTTTGGATATGTTTTTTGGATTGCATTAACACAAATTTTTACCAACAAAATTCCTAATGACAAAGGACTTTCCATCTATCGTAAATCTGCAAAAGGAATTTTGATTTTGTTAACCTTGCAAATTATTTACGGAGCATTTGTAGCAGGAACGAAAGCAGGTTTGACTTATAATACTTGGCCAAAAATGGACAATGAATGGATACCAGCATCTATCAGTTTCGCATTCGCAAAGGATGGAATCAGTAGTTTGATAAATAACCTCGCATCAGTGCAATTTATACATCGTTGTTTGGCCTATTTAATTGCCATCGTAATTGTTTTCCTTTATTGGAAAACAGGAAAAGATGATCGATTGAGTTTAGCTCAAAAGCAAGGAGCAAATATCCTATTGATTCTTGTTACGACTCAAGTTTTACTAGGAATTATGACTCTCCTTTCCAGTGTACCAATATGGATGGGGGTGACACATCAAGCAGTAGCATTCTTTTTATTTGCAGCAACAATTTATTTCATACACCGATTAAGTTACAGCAACGAAATTCATTCTTGAAAAAAAAATTACCATTTCATTCTTCTTCGCAAATTAGTAATATGTGCTAAGTGATGTTCACTATGCCAAGCATAGAGCGCAAGTACTTCATCTAATCTACTTGTTATTTGTTTTTCTGGATGAACATACGTTCGTGTCCATTGATTTTCATTCATCGAAGTTAAAACGATCTCCCAACGTGCATGTAGCGCCTCGAGAAGTTTTAGTGAAATTTCTAGTGTTCCGAATTTTGCTTCAGGTAACTCAGCCCAAAGATTTTCATTATACGGTTTGATAGAAGGATTCTCTTCGGTCAATGCCAACTTAAAACGTATGTAGGCATTCATGTGACTATCTGCAACGTGATGTACCACTTGACGTATTGTCCAACCATCTTCACGATAAGGAGTATTGAGTTGATCCGTATGCAAACCATTTACTGCTTCGCGCATTTTAAGAGGTAATTGTTCGATGATCCGAATAAATCCTGTGATATCTTTATGCGAAATATGCTCAGGCTTTTTGTGTTTACCAATTGGGTAACGTAAATCTTCAGTCGACATCTTGATTGTTTCTTTAACAAATATAAAAAATTTATACTTTTTGGGATCAAGATCCTGTTACGTTTGATCATATTGTAGGAAAAGAGTCCTTCTTTCTTGTTAAAAATTCCTGCTAAGCTTGAATTTAAGCGCTATAAAATCAAATAAATAAATCATTTTTCTAAAGCCTCCCTTTGCTAAATTTATTTTCCTGCAATCAGTATCTTTGGTACATAATATTGAAGCTTCTTTATGAAATTATCAAAAAAATCAAGGTTAAACTATTCCTTGGTAACTCTTCTTCTCCTGTTAACAGGCACGTTCTCTTCATTTTCAAATACTCCTCAGATAGAGCGTCCTGTAAAATGGAGTTTTACGATTGAACAAAAAGGAAGTGAGGCAACATTGCTATTGAAAGCGAAAATCGATAAGCCTTGGCATTTATACTCTCAAGATATTGGTTCGGGTGGGCCGATACCTACTTCGTTCAAATTTACTCCCCATGCAGGTTATAGTTTAGTTGGAAAAGTAACGGAACCAAAGGCAGAGGAATTTCTTGACCCTAACTTCGATATGAAGGTGAAGTTTTTTGAAGAGTCGGTAATTTTTAAGCAAAAAGTAAAACTCAATTCAGTTAAAGCATTTAAGATTGAAGGCTCTCTTGAGTTTATGTCGTGTAATGACAAAATGTGTTTGCCACCTGATGAAGTTGAATTTAGTTTTGCTGTTACAGGAAATAAAGAAGACGCGAAAACGAATATTGAAAATACTGCCAAAGGATCTGAGAAAATTATTAAGATTGATTCAACAGTAAAAATTCTTATCAATGGAAATGATACTGTTGTTCAAACATCAAGTTCGATTCCACCATCAACTATCTCGAGTGGAAAAATTCCTGAACCAAGTGCAGATACAAAAATTTTAGAATCAGGTTGTGGTGAAGGCGCAGGTAAAACAAATGCAGATCTTTCTATACTTGGAATATTTTTAGCCGGAATGATTGGGGGGTTTTTAGCATTACTCACTCCTTGCGTTTTTCCAATGATTCCACTCACAGTAAGCTTCTTTACCAAACGTAGTCCTACACGTCAAAAGGGTTTGGCGAATGCATTAATTTATGCAGCATCAATCATATTAATTTATGTAACATTAGGATTTATCATCACCGTAACATTAGGTTCTGATAAATTAAATGAGATGGCGAGTTCTGCTTTCTTCAATATTTTATTCTTTGTGATCTTCTTTATTTTTTCGCTTTCTTTCTTTGGAGCATTCGAAATTACATTGCCAAGTTCATGGGTTAACAAGGCAGATTCAGCATCTGACAAAGGTGGTCTTATTGGAATATTTTTCATGGCATTCACGTTAAGTTTGGTTTCGTTCTCTTGCACAGGACCAATCATTGGAACATTATTAGTTGAAGCAGCACACGGACGAAGTTATCTCGGACCAATTGCAGGAATGACAGGATTTTCATTCGCATTAGCATTACCGTTTGCGTTGTTTGCAATGTTTCCAGGTTGGTTAAATTCTTTACCAAAATCTGGTGGATGGTTGAATTCAGTAAAAGTAACATTGGGATTTTTAGAACTTGCATTAGCAATGAAATTTTTATCCAATGTTGACCTTGCATATCATTGGGGAATTTTGAAACGTGAATTATTTATTTCTATTTGGATTGTCATCTTTGGATTGATGGGATTATATCTTATAGGTAAAATTCGTTTTTCACATGATAGTGAAACAAAACATGTAAGCATTGGCAGATTGATTTCTGGAATAGTAGCTTTAACATTTATGATGTATTTAATTCCTGGATTATGGGGCGCACCATTACGAATGATTAGTGGCTTTCCTCCTCCTGAATTTTATAAAGAATGGGTTCAACCTGGTGAAGCGAACGGGGGTGATTGTCCGCATAATTTAAATTGTTATCACGACTATGAAGCTGGCATGGCTTACGCACGACAAACTGGCAAACCCGTAATGATTGATTTTACTGGATGGAGTTGTGTGAATTGTCGTAAGATGGAAGATAATGTTTGGTCGCAACCAACGGTATTGAAAAAACTAACTAATGATTATGTTTTGATATCACTTTACGTTGATGATAAAACTCCTTTGCCAACTGAACAACAGTACGTAAGTCCATTCACTGGAAAGAAAATTAAAACTACAGGAAATAGATGGAGTGATTTACAAAGTAAAATTTTCCAAACAAATTCACAACCCTATTATGTGTTGTTAGATCACAATGGAAAGTTACTTGCTATTCCAAGAGGTTATACTCCTGATGTAGATACTTACTCTAAATTTTTAGATGAAGGATTGTGTAGATTTAAAAAAAGGAATTGATTTGAAGATTAGGCAATTTGAAAATTTGAAAATGAGTTAATTCAAATTAAAAAGGTTAACGAGTGCTAAAATATTAAAGCCAAAGCTGTCTTTAGTTTGCAAAAAAGACGTTCTTTAAAACTGGAATGTCCTGAGTTGCAAACTCAGGACAGCAGTGGGTTGCAAACTCAGGACAGCAGTGGGTTGCAAACTCAGGACAGCAGTGGGTTGCAAACTCAGGACAGCATCGTAATTCGTAATTTTTGATTCGTATTTCATATTTAGGTTAAAAAATTACTTTGTAATTTATTAACCTAAATATGAAGAGCTCTGTTACCAGTTGCGGCTAAGCATGCTTCTTTAAATGATTCTGTATAGGTTGGATGTGCGTGACTCATGCGACCAATATCTTCAGCGGAAGCGCGGAACTCCATTGCAACAACTGCTTCCGCAATCATATCTGCGCAACGTGGTCCGATCATGTGAACACCAAGAATTTCATCTGTTTGTTGATCTGCTAAAACTTTTATCAGTCCGTCAGTATCCATACTTGCTCGTGCTCTTCCACTAGCTTTAAAAGGAAATGATCCTGTTTTATAAGCGCGTCCGCTTTTCTTTAATTCTTCTTCCGAATAACCCACTGCAGCAACTTCAGGCCACGTGTAAACAACACCCGGAATTAATAAATAATTGATGTGTGGTTTTTGTCCTGCAAGTGATTCAGCAACAAAAACACCTTCTTCTTCTGCCTTATGTGCAAGCATTGCACCTTTCACCACATCACCAATTGCATAAATACCTTTTACATTTGTTTGCAGATGATCATCAACAAAAATTTTACCTCGATCATCTTTAACAACGCCAGCATTTTCTAATCCCAAATTTTCAGTATAGGGTGTTCGTCCAACACTTAACAAACAATAATCACCAACTAGTTCAATTTCCTTTTGATCTTTATTATTTGTTGCTTTCAACATCACTTGTTTGCCTTTTACTTCAACAGCAGTAACACTATGTTGTAGATAAAATTCAAATCCGATTTTCTGTAATGATTTTTGCAACTCTTTTCCCAGTGTACGATCCATTGTTGGAATAATTGAATCGAGGTACTCCACTACACTCACCTTGCTTCCCAATCGTGCGTAAACAGAACCTAATTCTAATCCGATTACTCCACCTCCAATTATTAAAAGTTGTTTAGGAATCTCTTCCAATTTTAAAGCCTCTGTAGAAGTGATGACACGTTTTTTATCGATCGTTACACCTTTTAATGAAGCTGGTTTTGACCCTGTAGCAATAATTGTATTTATTGTTTTTAAATCTTCGTTTGTACCATCATCTTTTGCAACTCGAATTGTTGTTGCATCTACAAACGAACCAGATCCAGTAAAGACATCAATTTTATTTTTCTTCATTAAAAAATTAATACCATCAACAGTTTGTTTGATGACATCATCCTTACGTTTTAACATTTTCGAAAAATCAATTGATAATTCTTTCACATTAATTCCATGTGCAGAAAATTGATGTGATGCTTGATAAAAATGTTCGGAAGAATCTAATAATGCTTTTGAAGGGATACAACCCACATTAAGGCACGTTCCACCTAGTGATTTATATTTTTCAATCAAAGCAGTTTTTAATCCTAACTGCGCACAACGAATTGCAGCCACGTAACCACCAGGTCCAGATCCGATGATTACTACATCATAATTTGCCATCTATTTATTTTTTTTAACGGGATACAAAATTACATTAATCTGCATCATCCCTTCTTTTTTTTCATGTTAATTATTACAAGAATTAGCAAAATTGGTGCAGAGAGATAAATAGCAAATCGCCCGAGGTAATCGCCATTTTGAGAATAAAAAGTTTCTTTGTTATTAAGGTTCAACTCCTGACGAATTACTGCGGGCACCCACCATTCAGTTGCTTGCGAAACATCACCAAGCTGATTGATAAAGCATGAAGTACCAGTATTTGCAGAGCGTGCAATACTTCTTCTATGTTCTACAGCTCTTAGTCTTGCATATTGGCAATGTTGTCGATAGCCTGGAGTTTTTTTCCACCAACCATCGTTGGTCATGATGCAAATAATGTTGGCGCCTTCTCGAACATATTCACTTAAATAATCACCATAAATTGATTCGTAACAAATAACAGGTGCTGCGATTATAGAATCACCGGTAAAAACAGAAGGATGTTCTTGTACGCCCAAACTTCCACTTGTTCCTCCGAGATCAATTGCAAAATTCTCGAAATATTTAAAGAACATCGGGAAAGGCATTTTTTCTACGCCAGGAACCAATTTAGATTTATGGTGTAACTGAATAATTGTGTCCGCTTCAATTTGCATTGCAGCATTGTAAGCATCAAACGAACCAGCACCACTTGGAAACTCACGAGCTGTTAAACTCTTTGGTTGATTGGGATAATAAATTTGATAAGAAGTTAATCCTGTTAAATAGCGTAATCCAGGAAATGGATAAATGAACGAACGTATATTTTCAATTTCAGGAGAGTGATTTAAATTTTGCTCCCAAATACCATCAGGCAATGCTGTCTCAGGACAAACTATTAACCGTGTTTTTGATGTTACAAATGGACTTGCCAATTTTAAAATTTTTTCTAGTTGCCATACGTTGCCAGCTCCTGAAAATTTTTCGTTGTATGGATCAACATTGGGTTGTACAACAACAACTTCGATTGGATGAATTTCTTCTTTATAATTTATCCGGATGATGGCAGAGAAAAGCAAGGGAATAATTAGTACGAAAGAAACTAAAATAATTTTTTCTTTACGTTTATTTTTTTCGGCAAGAATTATTTTGGCTATTAAAATATTTACCAATAACACCCAGAGTGTTCCCCCTTCTACACCTGTATATTCATACCATTGCACCATATTTATCCATGACGCAAAACCATTTCCGAATGTTAACCACGGCCAACTTAAATCCCAATTTAGATGAAAATACTCGAATGTAATCCAAAATATAATTAATACGATGTAAGCATATTTATCACCTAGTTTTTGATGTGCTATATGAAACAATTGAAAGGTAATCGACATCAGTAAAGCATTGGCAAAAATTGCTCCTACAGCACCAAAAGGGCTTGCGAAATAAATCCACCATGTAGTTAAAATATTAAATATTAAAAATCCTAAATAACTATACCAAAACAATCCAGTTTTTCGTCCTGCTAATTTTTCTTTGCAGATAAAATCTTCCACCAAAAGAAGCGGTACGAGTGCGATAAATAATATTGGCGCTAAACCAGCAGAAGGCCAAGCGATCCAGAATAATATCCCAGTTAAAATTACAGCTAGAAGACGGCCTGATTTTGTTTTAAGTAATTGCATCGATGCAAAATTAATATTTAATCATAATTTTAATGAACGTGCAATTCTTTTCTGATCACTAATTGAAGTAATAGCAAAACTCACCAATAAAATTGGATAAATGGGGACACGAAATCTTGCACTTCCTGTAGGACCTGTAAGAATAGCAAGATAGAAAACCATTAATGCAAGTGCAATTCGAATACTTTTAGAGATATATTTATTGAAGAGGAATCTCATGAAGTAAATAAACAAAAGCAAATTCATAATAAATACGAGTAGTAAATATGCAACAATTGCCTTTGGGAATGAAATTATATAAGAAGTGGCACTAGATATTCCGCCACTATCAAACGATTTTTGTAATGTAGTGATTGTATTTTGATCCAAATTTACTCCTGTAAAAAAAGTATAAAGATCCCATCGCCCATGGTCAAGAAAAAAGCGAAAGACTCCTTTCAGGTGTAATGACAAATATGTAATTGGTGATTGAGCAATGAAATGCAAACATTGTTGATCAATAAATTTTGTTTGATCGGGATATGATAAGGTGCCTGCCAATTGTTGTACACTATCTACTTTTGCAATAGCAGATTTATCGTCCATCTTTTTACTTAGCAATTGAGGGATGTTGTAATTGATCATCAACTTTCGCTGGATACTTGAAAACTCTACAACAGAAGTATGATAATAATTAACACATAAAATAATTACAATTCCTGATAGTGGAATAAGAGCAGTTGATATTATTTTAGAGGGAATTTTTTTCTGCATCACCAAAATAATCAGTCCTAATGTGCTTAATATAGGAAATGCATACGCAATTGGCTTTATCAATAGTGCTGCGGTGATTGATACTTGATGAAAAATAAGATGGATAGGTTTAAAATCTTTCAGAAACTTTATTGCAAAGTAAGTTGCCAGTATCCAAGATGTTTGAAATAATACTTCTGACATGATCATATTCGCATAGATAAATTGCGAGGCAAAAAACAACATCGGCCAAAGAAGTTTTATACTACTTATTTTTTTTTCAGTAATCACTTCGAATAGCCACAAGGCGAGAATGCAATTGTAAAAACTCAACATATTTTGGATCAATAAAGGAAACCATTCACCGATAGAGAGCCAGTTTGTGATAGATAAAAACAATCCATACAAAGGAGGGCGTTGACTATACAATGGTGGTTCTATCGGCAATAATAAGTTTCCACAATACCAAGAACCATGGCTGCGAATATTACTTGCTTGTTGTAAGTATTCGAGAGAATCTTTAAGATGAATGTTTCCTAAAGACAATGCAAGACAAAAAAACACGAGATGAATTAGACCTAAAGATATCCAACCAGAATTATTTTTCACCAATTTATTTGTGCTTTTTAAAAGAATATATCAATTGCAATATTCCACGACGAATTTAGTAATTATTAGCATGGAGAATTATTGATCTCGAATTCTTAATAAATAAACTATATTTTAAGAATATTCTTATTTTAAATGAAATAATGTTGATTTTTGCCGCGTGGAACTTTCTCTAAAAGCTTATTCTTATTGTTTAAAATTTGTCCATCCGTTTGGGATTGCTCATGGCACTCGTAATTCAACGGATACATTATTTGTTACAGCATCATTTGATGGGAAATCTGGATATGGAGAAGCTGCGTTGCCGCCTTATCTTGGTTACGACGTGAAAGATTTAGTTGCAGGATATAATATTTGGTTTCCACAATCATCAAATGGAATTACTGCAATTACAGAAGTTTTATCGCAACTAAATAAGAGCAATACAACCATTCCAACACCAGCAAAAACAGCAACAGATATTGCTTTATTGGATCTATGGGGGCAATTAACGGGAAAGCCAATCCGTGATTTGTTGGGAATTCCTCCTGGGAATAAAACTCTTTGTACATTTACGCTAGGGATAAGTAGTGTTGAAGAATTGATTGAAAAAATAAATGAAGCGCCAGAATTTCGATTGTTCAAATTAAAACTTGGTGATGAGAATGATCGTGAAAGAGTGGAAGCCTTTTTGAAAAATAGCAAGCAGCCATTTTGTGTAGATGCAAACCAAGCATGGAAAAATGTGAATGATGCTTTAGATGAAATTGCCTGGCTCAAAGAAAAAGGATGTTTATTTGTGGAGCAACCTCTTCCTGTTTCAATGAATAAGGAGATGCCAGAACTGCACTCAAAAAGTTCGTTGCCAATTATTTTGGATGAATCAATACAGAACATTCTTGATCTTGAAAATTTACATGGCGTCTGTCATGGAATAAATGTTAAGCTCACAAAATGCGGTGGAATAAATCCAGCGATGGAACTCATACGAAGAGCGAGAAAATTAAATAAGAAAGTCCTTGTAGGATGTATGTCGGAGAGTAGTTGTGGGGCTGCTGCTGCGAGTCAATTAGCTGGTTGGGCAGATTGGGTTGATCTTGACGGACCAAAATTAATTTCTAATGATCCATTTAATGGAATTATTTATCAAGATGGAGTTTTGCTTCCGAATACAAATGCTGGATTAGGAATAACACTTGTAAATGATTTCACAAAATAAATTAATCCCAATTTTTTACTGGATTAAAAACTTTTTGCAACATAAACACATCTAAATATTTTCCAAATTTTTTTCCTACTTCCCGTAAGATTCCAATGTTTTCGAAACCTAATCTTTCATGCAAATAAATACTCTTTTCATTTCCTTCAGTAATACGAGCAAGCAAGGTATGTAAACCTACTTTTTCTCCTTCAATAGTTAACATTTCTAACAACAATTTTCCTGTTCCTTTTCCTCTATAATCTTTATGCACATATAAGGAAACTTCTGCTGTACAATCATACGCAACACGATCACTCCATCTATTTAGGGAAGCCCAACCAATTACTTCGTCATGAAAAGTTGCCACTAAAATTGGATGCATTTTATCGTGCATTTTAAACCATTCTAATCGTTCATCAACAGTTTTAATTTCTGTATCGAAAGTTGCAGTGGTATAAAGTATAGCCTCATTGTAGATTTCTGTTATTGTTGGAATATCCATTTCAGAAGCGGGGCGAATAGCTAACATAAAAATAATTTTATTACGAAATAAATAATATGCTAAGTTTACAATTTATTTGATAAAAATTAACAAAATAGAAAAAAATATATTATCAATTTACAACAGGATGATTACCTAACTTCCATCGACATACAAATCATTATCTTTGTGACATGGCTAAAACTAAAACCGTATTTTTTTGTCAATCATGTGGCGCACAAACTCCAAAATGGATTGGAAAATGCCCTTCTTGCAACCAATGGAATACCTATGTAGAAGAAGTAATTCAACCTACGAGTGAGCATGGAAAATGGCAGAGTGATCAGCCTCGTGAAAAGAAAAGTGCTAAGCCTCGATTAATTACGGAAATAAACCTTGAACAAACTCCGAGGATTGTGTTACCAGATCAAGAATTAAACAGAGTTTTAGGAGGTGGATTAGTGCCTGGATCTTTAACACTATTAGGTGGTGAACCGGGTATTGGGAAATCGACTTTAATGCTCCAAATTGCAGTACATCTTCCTGGCAAACGAGTATTGTATATTTCAGGAGAAGAGAGTGAGCAACAAATTCGGATGAGGGCTGAACGTGTTGGCAAATTACAAAGTGAATGTTATATCCTTACAGAAACTACTACACAACAAATTTTTAAGCAGATTGAAGGATTGCAACCGGATATTGTAATTGTTGATTCCATACAAACACTTTATTCTGCAACGTATGAATCGGCACCTGGAACAGTTTCGCAGATACGAGGATGTACGGGAGAATTATTACGTTTTGCAAAGGAAACGGGAACGCCTGTATTACTTATCGGACACATCACAAAAGATGGAACAATTGCTGGCCCGAAAGTTTTGGAGCACATGGTTGATACTGTTTTACAATTTGAAGGTGACCGTCATCATGTGTATAGAATTCTTCGTGCAATAAAAAACCGCTTTGGTTCTACCGCTGAATTAGGAATTTATGAAATGCAAGGAGCAGGTTTAGCAGAAGTAGCCAATCCATCAAAACTTTTATTATCTCAACGTGATCATTCATTGAGCGGAACATCAGTTGCCTCTACCATGGAAGGTGTTCGCCCATTTTTGATTGAGACACAAGCACTGGTAAGTTCAGCCGTTTATGGAACACCTCAACGCACTACAACAGGATTTGATTTAAGAAGACTACATATACTTTTAGCAGTATTGGAAAAAAGATGTGGATTCAAATTAGCAGCGAAAGATGTATTTCTAAATATTGCAGGTGGTATTCGTGTTGAAGATCCAGCTATTGATTTATCAATTATTTGTTCAATACTTTCATCAGCGGAAGACATTGCGATTGCTGCTAACATTTGCTTTGCAGGAGAGGTTGGTTTAACGGGCGAGATTCGCCCAATTTCACGAATTGAATCACGCATTAATGAAGCTGCGCGATTAGGTTTTGAAAAGATATTTATTTCACGATATAACCTTCAAGGACTGGAGCTAAAAAAAGATCAGACCATTGAAATTGTTCCAGTTGGAAAAGTAGAAGAAGTATTCACGAATCTTTTCGGATAATATAATTCTCGTTTTTTTTAAGAAGAAGGATAAATTTTCTTTTTCGATTTATTGATTGCTTTACCCTCCCTTCGATTTAGCATGTACAAAATTCGTTGCGTGAAACTAATGAATCTATAGCTTGCCCAGTTGAACACTTGTTTAAAAACAGATTTCGAATTTTTATGTTCAACAATATTTATTTCTGTACAATGATCACGAATAAGTGTCTTTAATTCATCAGCAAAACTATGCGCAAAATTTTCATCCAAAACATCTAGATTCATTTCCACACTCATAAATTCACTCAAGTGATTTAAGTTGTGGGAACCAATACTAACCCAGCTATTATCAATCACGCAAACCTTTGCATGTAAAACGGCATCATTATATTCGTAAATTCGGATTTTATTTCGAAGTAAAAGATCATACAGATAAGTAATTGCACTTTTAATAAAAGGAACATCGCTATTCTGAGCGAGCACAATATGAATTATCCGTCCTTGTCGTGCAGCGTAAGTGAGAATTTTCAATAATCGTTGCGTTGGAATAAAATAGCTTGCGACAATTATAATTTCTTTTTTAGCATTGCTCAGCATGTACTTATATCCTGCCGAGATTTCATTTTTACCTCGAATCCAATCATTCTGACTCATGCGAACGAGAACAGGCTCACTTGCCATTTTATGTTTGTGCAAATTATTTTTAGACGCTGTGAATTTTCTTTCCCAAACTTTATTGCAAAAGGAATTCAATTGTTCACACACCTCACCTTCCACATAAAGGGCATAATCCAGCCATGGTAAGTGTTGCGCATCGCCGTGGTATTTATCTGCAATATTTATTCCTCCAACAATTGCTCTCTTTCCATCTGCTACACAAACTTTTTGATGCAATCGACGAGCAGCTTGAGTAATACCAGGAAATGGCAATGGAGAAAAAAATCGAAAAAATATGTTAGCTGATTTTAACATTTCTTGAAAATCATGCTTCAAGCTATGAGATCCAAAACCATCTACCATCAGATATACTTTTACTCCTCTTTGGGTAGCCTCTATTAGTGAAGAAACAATTTGTTTTCCTGTTGCATCATCATCAAAAATATAAACTTGTAAATGCAAAATATTTCTCGCTGATTCAATAAGCGTTATTAAGTCATCGAAATATTCATTTCCACTATGAATAAGTTTAATCTTATGTCCGGGTAAATAATTTCTTTGCGGCATAAAAAGTTTATTTATTCATGAAAATAAACGCGTTTCACTCTTTCTGATATACCTGTCAACACTTCATAAGGAATAGTATCTGTTTGTTCTGCTAAATCTAAAATAGTATAATCTGGTCCGAACACTATTACCTCCATACCTTCACGTGCGGGAATCCCTGTTACGTCGATCATTGTCATATCCATACAAACACTTCCAACTATTGGTGCGAACAATCCATCTATTAACATCTTCCCTACACCGTTTCCCAAACGACGACTTAATCCATCGGCATATCCAACACCAACGGTTGCAATTGTTAAATCTTTTTGTGCAACAAATTTTCTACTATATCCCACTGACTCACCTACTTTAATGTGTTTAATTTGAGAGATAGTTGTCTTTAAAGTAGAAACCATTTGCAGTTGACGTTGCTCATGTGAACTTGATGCGATACCGTGCAAGCCAATTCCTAAACGAACCATTTCAAATTGTGCTTCTGGAAAACGAAGTATTCCACCAGAATTTAATATGTGACGTAAAATTGGATAATTAAAATGCGATTGTACTGTTGCACTCATTGCTGCAAACTTTGCAATTTGCTGACGAGAGAAACTATCATGTGCTATTTCATCACTGGCAACCAAGTGAGAAAATACAGAAGCGATACGAATAGTTTTATTATTTTTCAATCGAATAATTAATTCATTCAATTCGCTTTCTTCGAATCCTAATCGATTCATTCCTGTCTCGATTTCAATATGGATTGGAAACTTATGATTTAATAAATCTTGCGATCGTCTTCGCAATGCTTCAGAAAAATGATTAAGCACTCGGAAGCTATAAATTTCTGGTTCGAGGCGGTAGCTGATCATCGCATCAAAACTTTGCTCTTCGGGATTCATCACCATGATAGGTAAAGTGATTCCTGTTTTACGCAATTCAACACCTTCATCAGCATAAGCAACCGCGAGATAATCGGCACGGTGAAACTGCAAAACGTTTGCGATTTCAAAGCTTCCACTTCCATAAGAAAAAGCTTTTACCATCACCATTAATTTAGTATCCGACTTTAATCGTGAGCGAAATAAATTTAGATTATGAATTACCGCATTCAAATTAATTTCTAAAATTGTTTCATGAGCCTTCTGTTGAAGCGCTTTACTAATTCTTTCAAAACCATAAGATCTAGCACCCTTAATCAAAATTGTTTCATGAGAAAAGGAAGAATAATTTAATTCCCGTAAAAATTCGTCGGTATTATCGTAGAATGATTTATCAAGATTGAATAAATGTTTTTGGCGCGTTATGGAAGGTCCAATACCTATTAGTCGAACAATTTGCTTTTCATTTAATAATTTTGCCACTTCCTTGTATAAGACTGCTTCATCTCGTCCACTTTGAAGAATATCACTTAATATAACTGTTCGTTTATTATGTTGTTTTTGTTGATTTAAAAAATCGAGTGCGATCGTTAATGAACCTAAATCAGAATTATAAGAATCATTAATAATAGAACAATTATTTACACCTTCTTTCATTTCTAATCGCATTGCAACAGGACTGAGTAATTCCATCCTTTCGGCAATTACTTCTGGAGGGTAATCCAAAAATAATAGCAAACTCCAACAATGGATAGAATTTTCTATTGATGCTTCATCGATAAATGGAATACGAATACTAATAAAATTATTTTGATAGATTCCTTGAATCTCTGTTTCATGTTCTTGTTTTGAGATTCGTCCAATTTGCAAATCAGCTTTCGATTTTCTCGACCAAGTAAACGTGCTTAAGTTATTTGGCAAAATTTTCGACTGTGCAATTTGCTCTTGAATTCCTAAATAATCTTTACAATAAATTAACTTTCTTGTATGCGCAAAGAGTTGTAACTTCTCATTTATTTTATCCGCTTGATTGGAAAAATTTTCGTCGTGAGCTAATCCAATATTTGTAAAAACACCAATTGTAGGCAGAATCATTTTTTCAAGTTTCTGCATCTCGCCAGGTTTGGAAATTCCACCTTCAAAGATTCCTAATGTATCATCTGCTTGAGTAAGCCAGACAGAGAGAGGAACACCAATTTGAGAGTTATAACTCTTGGGACTACGAACGATATTGTAATCCTCGCGAAGCAATTGAAAGAGCCATTCTTTAACAATTGTTTTGCCATTACTTCCAGTGATACCAATTACAGGAATATTAAAATGCGAACGATGCCAAGCTGTTAACTCTTGCATTGCTTTAAGAGTATCTTCAACAACAAGATAATTGCAATTTTGCATTGCAAGAATTGCATTTTTATCGCTGATAACGAAATTACGAACACCTGCTTCAAATAAATCCAGAATGAAATCATGTCCATCTCTTCGTTCACCCTTGATAGAAAAAAAGAGTGAAAGATCCGCATTGCTTATTCGTCGACTATCCGTTACTAAATACATTATTCCTAAATGATCGGAATCGTTAATTATCAAATCAGCATTAATTACTTCTGCGATTTGTTGAACGGAATAACTTTTATGTGGCATAATTAAAATTAGGTACTTTTCACTTGAAGAGTTTCATTTGAAACATTTCTCATGTTCTTTACAAAGCAAGATCGGCAGAGTGGAATATAACTTTCTTTTTCTCCTAATATAATCAATTCTTCACCGCGCGTAGTACGGAAGGAGTGGTTAGCAAGATCACCGCAATTCATACAAATTGCGTGAACTTTTGTAATGTAATCTGCTATTGCTAACAGCATGGGCATTGGACCAAAAGGTTTACCTAAGTAATCCATATCTAAACCAGCAATGATTACACGTGTTCCATTATTTGCTAGTGTTTCGCAAACGTAAGGAAGTTGATCATCAAAAAATTGGGCTTCATCAATCCCAATTACATCCACACCATTTCCAAGCAATAAAATATTAGATGATGATGGTACTGGAGTACTTGGAATTTGATTAGCATCATGTGATACGATATTTACTATATCATAACGACGTTCTATAGCTGGTTTAAAAATCTCGACATGTTGTTTAGCGATTTGCGCGCGTTTTAATCGTCGGATTAATTCTTCTGTTTTTCCAGAAAACATACTACCAGTTACTACTTCAATCCATCCCTTTCGTTGGGAATTTAGTTTAGTTTGTTCAAGAAACATTTTCGAGGATAATAATGCTCTAAAATTAATGAAAGATTCTTAGAATGGCTAGTTCGTTTAATGTCTGTTGAAAAAATCAGGTAGAAGGAAGTAGATCAACCATTTTTACCTCTATAAATCGACACATTTTAGCATAAAAAAAGAGGAGTATTCATAGAATACTCCTCGATATATATAAGGAATTTGAATTATTGGATGATAATTCTGCTTACTTGTCGTTCAGTACCTTGCGTAAAAATCACTTGATACAGGCCAGGTAAATAATTGTTTAACGACATATCAACAGCTTGTAGTCCGCCATTTAGATGAATCGCATTTTGTTGCATCCTTTTTCCGGAAAGATCATAAATTGAAAGGGAAGCATCTCCTTTTGATTTAGCGTCTAGCATAATTCTTACATGATCATGTGCTGGATTGGGGTAAGTTGCTAACGTTTGAATTATTGAATTTTCAATAATTCCTGTTGCAGAAACTGGAGTTTTCATAAAATAAAAATTTCCATTTGCACTACCACCAAATCCAGTAAACACTACTTTCCAAGTTTGATGACTACGATCTTTTACGAAATAAATTGTTGAATCTTCAATAACATACGTCATTAATGTTTGATCATAATATTTCCAATTAAATCCAATAGTATTTATTTCATTACTATACGTTAGACCGTTGTAGGATGTAGACGCTGTATCAACTGGATATGCCTTAGCGACTAATACACTGTCGTTACTCAATACACCTGTTACAGAATAGTAACTACCAGGAATAACATTTGCTGATTTATATCCTTCGAAACTTAAGTCCCATGCATTATAAACTGGTTCACGATCCACATCAACCCCATTTACCAATGAGTAATACGCAAAGAATTTATTTGGGAAAGCAGATTTTACTATTGTATCGGTGACTTCATTCGATCCATCTAAATTTGCGTAACGGAAAATATAATCATAAGTAAAACCATCTAACTGAATTATTTCAAGTTTTTTATAAACAGTATTGTTAGCTAGGCTAATAAAATAAATCGAATCTCCTGTTATAAGATGGGTTACTTGATCATATAATCCCCAACCTAAATCAAAAAGATTTGCAGGATTATTAGTTGTATTAAATGCCCCATTATTCCACGTAGTTTCTGAATTATGCAATTCATTAGATGAAACTAAAATCCCTGTTGTATCAGCGCTAATAATAGATGACCAATTACTAATCGCTTTATTTGATTTCCATAAATGCACATTGTTTTTGGCATTAGTAGTGATAGCCCCTGAACGACCACGTAATTGAAACCCTAAATCCCAATCAATGTTAGATACTGAACTCACAGTACCAGAACTCATTTTATAGAATGTACGATTCGTATATCCTGGTTGAATAGATACTGTTTGACTAACCTGCGCTGTAGCATTAAATGCGGAAGATAAAACAATACAACTAAATAGTAATGCCTTTTGAAGTAAACTTGATTTCATGATTAATTATTGATTTATTTTATTGAGATTAATTTTATATTTTTTTACATACGTTGATACTGAAAAGTAACAGTACCTCTATTTCCTTGCGGATCATAATAATCTAAGATTCGCAGTTTATAATAAAATCCATTTTTATCTTCTATTAAAAAATATAAATTGGGAGTTAGATAATAATGGTTGTCATTGATAACATAATATTTCCAATCGTAACCAATTATATCGCCCTGTTTGCTAAATGAATATTGGCTCATATAATTTGCATTACAGCTATCGAATACAACATAATTAGGTGTTGAATCAAGTTTATTTTTACAACCTTGCACATCATTCCAAACATTAAGAAGCGCACCAGTAACGGTATAATGACGATAAGGCGATGATTCAGGATATTCAAAATATTCATGAGTATACCGAGTGAAAACAAAATCCCATTGATCTTTTGGCGGAGCGATTTGAACTACTTTTCCACCATTATCAAAACTCAAATACATTAACGAATAAGTAGAGTCCTTAGGCACATCCATATCAATGATTCCATTGTTGTCACAATTACTAAATCGAATACGGTACTTTTGATTCGTTACTGAAAGAATTTGAAATTTTTTGTAACGATCATTACCAACAATTTGCGCACCTCTATCGATATAAAAAACATTACTAATATTATTATTAGTTGCAGCAGTTATCCACCAATTTCCAATCGCTGTACTATCAGGATTTAATTTCTCTTGATCGAAACGCCAATGTTTACTAGTAGAATCAGCGATTGTCATATCTACTAAGCCCGTATTGCAAGCGAACATCATCCTTGCATTATTAAGATACACTCTAGTTCCATGTGACGATGCTTCAAATGCAAGATCATAAGCATGCATGTAATCACGAGTAACGATACTGTTATTTCCTAAACTTATATAAGCTTGATATTCAAAATTAGCACCAAGGCTTACGGATTGGTGCTCTAGTAATCCGGGAGAAGGCAAAACAATAGCTGTATCTTCCTTTTCACAAGAAGAAAAAGTGATTATCGCCAAAAGTAAAATTATTAATTTTGTTTTCATTACAATGTGATACCAATTTTTACAAAACAGGTGGTTCCTGTTCCTATAGAAGATTCATTACTACCATCACTATGTACACCACTCGACTCATAAGCATTCACTTGTTTAACATTTAAAATATTCTTTATACCAAGTGTAACACTACAATGATTTTTATAAAATTGTTGACGAACATTCACATCCAATAATTGATAGGAATCGTTTTCAAAACGGGAAACACTCTCATCTATATTAATACGATAAACAGGCTTTTTTCCTATTCCTTTCCACTGTGCAAAAAAAGTAGTTTTAAATCGATTAAAAGTATAGTCAACAGAAGCATTATATTCAGGGAACCACGCAATATCTGTTTGCTTTGTTGTAGAACCATAAGATTCGTGAACCCCTGTATAAGATGTTCCAGCAGCTAGATGAAAGCTTGACAAATTGCACTTTAGCATAAGCTCAGTTCCCTTTGAATTAAAATTTTCAATATTAGTATATTGATATAATTTAGTTGTTGCATCGGCTTCCACTAAAGAAATTCTATTTTCAATTTGGCTATAAAAAACAGAAGGTTCTGCCATGAATACCACTTTATTCCAAACTTTTTTATAAGAAAAAGATGCGAGATAATGCATTGAATTTTCCGCCTTCAAATTTGGATTTCCGTGTACGTTGTGATTGCTATCTTCGAAATCAAGAAACTGTTCTTTTAATGAAGGTGCTCTAAATCCTTTGCTACATGATAAACGAAATTCATAAAATTTAAAAGGTCTATAAAGCACGTTAACGGAAGGTATTAATGGGGCATCATAATTAGTATTATAAATTGCACGAAGGGCTGGGCGAATAGACAAAATAGAAATTGGTTTATATTCGATACTAGCAAACATTGCATAATCGATAACATCATGATTATTATTATCGATCCTAGAACCTTTTGCTGATTCAAAATTATAATCAACACCACTTAACAGAGATATTTTATCGAAAATTTTATCATTCGTATAATTTATTCTAGCAAAAAATGCATTAAATGTTGTAGTATCATTATCAAAATGACCATTGATAAGATGTTCTGTTAAATCAACCATATTTTTTACATAACTATTTCTGATATGTTGATAAAAAGAATATGCTCCAGTCATTTGAATTGCCGTTGACTCACTAAAAGATTTGTTGATTGAAAACTGACTATTAGATCGAAGGGTAGTGAAATAATAATCAAATGCTTTTGCAGAATAGGGAGTAACGATTGGAATACCCTTATCCGTAATTTTATCTTTATTAAAATCAGATTGAATATTCCATTTCCAATTATTGATAATCCTATTAAATTTGATATTGCCAAAAAATTGCTCTTTAGGTTTCCACAATTGATTTCGTGTAGTTTCATCTTCGTTCCATCCATCAAAATAATTTCTACCACCACTAATCATTAAAGAAGATTTTCTGAAACCCCATCCTAAAAAAGCATCCGCATTATACTGGCCGTTAGTTTCATAATAGGAATTAACACCTAAGGATAAATTCTGCTTCGTATTCGATTTAGAAATAAGGTTGATAACACCTGCTAATGCATCTGTACCATATAACACCGACATTGGTCCTTTGACTATTTCCACGCGATCAACATTGGAAAGATTTAAAGAATTAAGGTCGATATTACCATTTTGACGACCCACAACGGGAACACCATCAATTAAAAATTTTATGTTTTCACCACCATTACCTTGAATACTAAGGCTGGAGCCTAATAAGGCGTCATTTGCGATTTTGACATTCAATTCGCTAGAGAGTAACTCCTTGAGATTGTTTGCCGCTTTCCGATCAATCTCTTCTCTATTAATAACTTGAATTGAATAAACCGAATTAGATTGATACTGCTGCGACAACGAACCTGTAACCGTAACTTCATCTAAATTTTTCTGCAAAGGAGCGAGGTAGATAACTTGCAATTCAGCTTTAGGTGCTGTTAGTGTATCGATATGATATTCAAAACCTGTTGAGACAATTTTTCGAACCAGTGGAAATCCAATTTTTGGTGATTCAACTTCACCAAGGTTATCGGAATAATGAAAAACCGCTTTTTGGTTATCTATAGTGCTAAATATAACCATTGCACCTTCAAGTGGAAGATGGTTTGGTGAATATAACTTGACGCCCTGCCCCTTAGAATTGTACAAGAAGCCGAAGATTATAAAAGTTACGAGTAATACCTGTATGCGAAACACTCTGCGAAAGTAGGTTGCTCAACTCAGAGGAGAATCGTAATGAAGGTTGATAAATGTCATATTCTCCTATTTCTGACAATCATCTGACAAAGAGAATAGAATATTAGAATAATCCAATTAACGATCTGTTGTTGAAAGGATTTATAGAAAACTGCCATAAAAAGATCAAAAACATGCACATTTGTACTTAAATAATTACAATAAATATAAGCAGTGCTAGTTATAACTCTACCATGATTAACGAACGAAATAGGATCCTTCAAGAAATTGACAGACTTCTAGAAACATTTACAGAACAATATTTAAACGCTAGAGAACATCTTCAAATTATTCCACTAATTGAAATTGATTTGATGAAAAACTCCTTACAAAATTTATATCAGCAATTAGATCATTTGAGTAAGATCCAAGATTCTTCTTTTCGTGAAGAACCAGTAAAAAGTGTAGTGAATCCTATTCCATCAATCGCCCAATCCAATCTTTCTGAATATCCAGAATCCGAAATCAATATACCATCTGATAAAAGTATTGCATTTGCAAATTTATTATTAGAAGATGAGGCAACTATAGTTGAAACTCCTTTGATCGGAAATACAATACAGAATGTTGAAACTGAATTATCCGAAGAAAAAATCCCAGAAATGAAAACTGGAATGGAGCAACCAATAATTCAATTAACAAATGCATTTGTTGCTAGTGCCTCCATTACTGCATCCCCAACAGAGATAAAAACAGAAGTGGAAAAACCTGTTGTAATAGAGAAAGACAAAGACGTGATAATCGAGAAAAAAGAAACTACAACAATACATCAATCTGCAATCTTATTCGATCAGCCTTCAAGTACAATAGGTGGCAAATTTAAAGAACAAGAAACCTTATATGCACAAATTTCTAAATCAAGGAATGATGAAACTGTTGCAGATAAGTTACATAAAAAACCGCTTGTCGACTTGAAGAAATCGATAGGAATTAATGAACGATTTTCATTTATTAATGAATTATTTTCTGGTAATCAGCACCAGTTTAGTGAGAGTATTGATAAGATAAATGGATTTACGAATTACGAAGAAGCTTATCATGAATTACATATTGAGTTAGCAAGTAAAATGAATTGGAATAAAAAATCACCAACTTTTCTTGAGCTAAACGATCTTATTAAACGAAGGTTCAGTTCTTAATGAAAAGTAGAATTTATGTCATTATTTGCATTGCAATTATTGCATCGATTAAGTTGCAAGCCCAAGACAGTATCTATACACGAAGCATAATAAAACATCTCACAGATAAATCATTTTCCGGGAGAGGTTATGTTAACAAAGGAGATCTAAAAGCAGCGTCCTTTTTAAAAAAAGAATTCATAAAAATTGGATTAGTAGCAGGATCAAATAATTTCTATCAAAATTTTTCATTCTCCGTAAATACTTTTCCCTCTAAGTTAAACATTTCAATTAATGATCATCTACTGTTTCCTGGAAAGGATTATATTATCGATCCCTCCTCATCAGGAATTAAAGGGACATTTACTATAAAGGTTATAAACCATTCGCCAACTTATTATATATCAGAAAATTTTCAGAATGTCATTTTACTAATTGACACTTCTGGAAACGGAAAAATATTTACAACTGATTCGGTTCGCCTGTGGGAAAACAATCCTTTAAATGCAGCAGGATTAATCTTTATAAGTGAAAAAAAACTTACTTGGAGTGTTAGTACTACAGTTGACTCCATTTTTAAATTTCATATTTTAAGAAATGCTATTCCTTTAAATCCAGTGAAAATTAAATTAAATATTGTTAATGAATTTATCCCAAAACATCATACACAAAATGTTGTAGCAATTATTCCAGGCTTCAGCATACCCGATTCGTTTATTTTTATTACGGCACATTACGATCACCTTGGAAAAATGGGTAAGCATACTTATTTTCCTGGAGCAAATGATAATGTTTCAGGAGTTTCGATGTTATTAAACCTTGCAAAATATTTTAAGCAATCTAAAAATCAAATAAAATACACTATGGTGTTTATTGCATTTGCAGGTGAAGAAGCGGGATTAATAGGATCAAAATATTATACTGATCATCCAATAGTAGATCTCAAAAAAATAAATTTTTTAATGAATCTTGATTTATTAGGTACGGGCGAAGATGGTTTAATGGTAGTGAATGGAGATATATATACAGAAGCATTTAGTTCATTAGAAAAGATAAATAGCGAGCATCAATATCTAAAAACAATTAGCAAAAGAGGTGCTGCACATAACAGTGATCACTATTACTTTTCCGAAAAAGGAGTACCTTCTTTTTTTTGTTATACCATGGGTGGGATTGCTGCCTACCATGACATTTATGACAAAGCGAATACTTTGCCTTTAACGAAATACAAAGAAGTATTTTCTCTGTTGCATGACTTTATTAAAAGCAGGTAATGCTAGAATAAAACGCTCCTTGAAAATAGTTAGTCCCTTTTAAATTTCTACTATTTTTTTGACATTAACCCGTGAAAAATTTATTTGATGTACTTCGATATGTAAATTTCATGATTGTGAATGTTTTTTTAAGCGAATACTTTTTTCAGAAGAAAAATCAGATTCATTTGAAATTTTTGCAGGATACTACGTATCCCATCCCACTCAAATTTACAAAAAAATAATTGCATAAATGGGAGCAACCGAATAGAAGTGTTTGTAATTTGCTGCTAGAGAAAATTGCGGGATACTACGTATCCCATCCTACTCAAATTTACGAATAAATAATTGCATAAATGGGAGCAACCGAATAGAAGTGTTTGTAATTTGCTAAAAGAAAAAATCAGATGAGTCACGTCATCGAAATGCTTCTGGTCTTTTTGAAAAAAGCTTCACATCACTAAAATAATACCATGTAAATTTTTATTAGTATCAAAATACAATTAATAAAATTGTAAAAAACTTCAGTAGACTATTAAATAATTATAATTAATAGTATTCAAAAACTTGCCTTCAATTTGTAGATATGTTTTTCATTTTACAACAAATGTATTTATGATTTAGTCTAAAAATATAAAGTAATTTTTTACCAAAGTGATTTTAATAAATTGCCAATATGCTTATCTGCTAAACAATCATTAAGGTAATGCGCGCGAATAAGACTAAGTAAATTGGATTAATTTATATGGCAATGTACCACCTATTCCGTTTCAGTTAAACGTAATTGATGTCGTTCGTCGTCGCACCAAACTACTACATTATACAAACCTGCATTCAGCCCCAATTCCTTTCCTGAAAATGGCACTGAATAGTTTCCTTCATTTTGCAATCCTTGTTGATATTTTTTTACTAATTTGCCACTCATATCAGAAATTTCAATAGTAACTATAGTCGGTCGACTAAGAATATATTTTATGGTAGTAGCTTCACTATAAGGGTTAGGATATGCATTTAGAATCACAACACCTTTTTCATGAATGATTGCAGCAACAGTTTTGGAATACGACTCTTTTCCATCTAAATCAATTTGATGTAAGCGATAATAATAAAGCACATTTGCATTTACATTTTTATCTTCAAAATTATAAGTGTTCAGAATAGTTGAATTTCCATTTCCAGCAGCATTTACCCAACCAACAACTACAAATTGATCTGGTTTCGTTGCACGTTGAATTTCGAAGCCTTTATTATTTTTTTCTGTGGCGGTTATCCATGTCGTCATGATACTGCTGTTCCCTGCTTCTGCAATAAATGATAGTAATGTAATAGGCAATGCAGAATTTCCTTGTGCTATTCCAAAACTAATTGGCACACCTGCAGCATGTGTTATTCCAATACCGTTTCGAGTAACGGAAGTAATGGAAGATGATATACAATTTCCACTTATAATATTAGGGACAAACCATGATCCACTATTCACGCTTTCCATAATCGAAAAAACATTTGACGGATTAGTATAGTTTGTATTATACAATGTCATATTCATATCAGCTTGACCATTTCCTTGTGGAGTTAATGTCCAATATCCATTGTCTAAAGAAGCTGAATTAAATTTAGGAGAACAAGAAGGATCTTGTCCTAATGAATTAGGTATAGAACCAGGATAATTATTAAACGTTAATGCCAAACTTGAAATACTTGGTGCTGTTCCGGTATATAAATTTAAAGTAGCACGTTGAAATCCTTTAGCAGCATTGCCTACAGGAAATTCAAAAATACGTGGCAACTGAACAATTGGGAGAGATCTTCTTAGCGTACCTTCAACAAAACTCGTAGCATTACCTGCATTGATTGCTGATGAATTACTATTGGTTACATTTACTTCAAAGTTATTTGTTGTTACGATTTTTCCACTACTAAAATTCATCACACCATTTGTTCCTACATTCATATTTGAAAGTAATGTAATTCCTGATCCACTATGTGACATTACAACAGAATTAATAGTTCCGAGATTAAAATATGTTTGATTTGAATTTCCTATAAATGTTAGATTTCCATTATTTCCCGCTATAAAACTTCCACCATTATTTGCAAAATTTCCTTTTAAATTTATTTTCTTTCCGTTACCATCGAGCGTACTTGATGCGTCAGAAATTATTAAACTACCATTTACATCTATATCATTCGATAGCGTTGCTGTTCCACCAGTTTTTGTGACTGTAAAATTCGCCAATGCATTTTTATCTGCCAAGCTTCCAGAAATAGTTTGATTCAAATTTCCATTGAGCAAAATTGTTGCATTACCAAGTGCATTTAATAATCCTGAATTAGAAAAATTCTGACATAATGTTAAAGTATTACCAGAATTAATTGTTAAACTTGATCCCGCATTAACCGTTAACGACTTTGCAGCGCTACCAGATGCATTTATTATGGGTTGATTTGCAGATGCAGAAAGTATAATTGCATTTGTTGCGCAACTTGGCAAAGCACATCCTCCCCAATTTTCCGTGTTAAACCAATCGTTATCCACTCCACCAGTCCATACAACTGTTGATGGTGTAGGAGTATAATTTATTGGCGAACTATTACTAAATTCTAATTTAAATCCAGAAACAGAATTAGAGTAATTTGAAATTGCAAGAACGTAAACTTCTCCTGCTACAACAGGTAATTGTGCTTGATTAGCTGCACCAAATCCAGGATAGGATGGGTTATCTAAACCGTTACTAGCACCATATAATCCTGTAACGCCGAGAAAACTATAATTACATCGAATAGGAGTTGCTCCTGAAGAAATTCCACCACAACTTGTTGCGCCTGATCCGCTTGTTTTCCACATGACAAAATCATAATCAGTACTTACTAAACTTGGTGAGCCTTCCCAATCATTTGGAGTTATCGTAAATTCCATGGTGCCATTAGAAGCAATTTGAATTTCGTACCAAACAGTACCACGTTCACCTGTAGAAATACAATTAGTACCACCACCATTAAAATCACAAATATTACCAAATGTTTGAAAGCCTGGGTCACCAACTGTTGTTACAGATTTACAAACCGACAATGCCATTGAACAATCTTGACCCGGAACAGCAGGCAATGGATTTGCGCCATCGAGTACGGAAATTCCAAATGATCCTGTAAACGAACTATAACCATCAACGGCAACGTAATAAGTATTTCCAGCCACTAATGTTGTAGCCGATATTTGCGACATAGTTGTTGAACTGCCTCCACAAGCTGCGGCATTATCATTACATGCAACATAAGATAAACCGCTACCACATGTTCCACCATAAAGTGCAATTTGTGTATTGCGCAATGATCCTGTTGAAGTTCGGATGATTGCCTTTCCCGATGATGGCGCAACGAAACTATACCAAACCGTGTTTGCGCTATTCGGAGTTGTCCAACATACAGGTACGGAAGGTTCTCCACTACCATTAGAACAACTATTATCACCTGTAACAGAATTACCAACTGGAATCATAATAGCATTACAAGGCAAATCATTTGCAACAGCATTTCCATAAGATGATAATGTAATATTATAATTTGCGTTCGTAGGATCAGCCCACGTATCGACCATAAAATAATAAGTTCCAGCAATGGATAAAGTAACGCTTCCTGTTAACGTGCCAGCGTAGGCACCTCCACCTGAACCGATGCATGTAACACCAACATTTCCTGGGATTCCATTATACACTTGATAACCTATACTATTTGTACTAGATGCAGACAACGTAATACCTATACATTCTGCTCCTGGTGAATCATAACGATAAACTTTATCTTCTCCTGATTCATACAATGAACCACATGAACCAGCTGTAAAATTATTGTAATCATCACCCATGCATGTTGTACTTTCTTTTGTTGCAATAAATGGTAATGAAGAAACCATTACTGGATTAGCACAAGTAGCTCCTGTTAAATTTGATGCTGGCGAAGAGATATTTATGGAATAGGGAAAACAACTATTATAATTATCAACAACAACATAATAAGTTCTTCCCGCAATTACATATCCACACAATGATTTTGTTCCACTAGCAGAAGTTGAACTTCCAATACACTTGTTGCCAGTAGCTGCGCAATAACTTGTTAATGGACAACCTTCAAATAAAAATATTCCTGAATAAGAGGAAGAGGTAGTAATTCCAACTGTTATATTTCCAGATGATATCGGCGTAAATGTAAACACTTCGTCCTCGCTAAATAAATAGGAATTATTTCCACATGTTAATGTATTAGCACTTGTAATTTCATTTCCCTTTCCGCAAGTTGTTCTACCTATTGAATTATATGGAAGACTAGGAATATTTATTTCAGTTCCTATGGAGCAAGTTGAAACAGCAGATGGTGCAGTAATTGTTAAATTGGAATATGTAAAATTAGATGTATTAGACTTTGAATCGATAACTAAATAATAAGTTGCACCTTGCTCTACACAAATTGTCATAGTAGGATTTCCTCCTCCCAAACTTGATGCAACGCATGAACTTGTGTTTCCATTTAAAGGACAACCTTTAAACAAATACATACCAGCTTTTGTACTTGAGGTTAATAAGGTGATTGTTAAATTTCCTCCAGTTACAGGTGAAAAGATCCAAACTTTATCTTCACCATATAAATAAGAAGCATTACTACAAACATTCATATTGTAGGATGTAAGATCATTTGTTCCTCCTGCGGTTGAACCTGCACCTGAAGTATAAGGTAATGAAGCAACATTTGTTACACCATTGCCAAGACCAGATGGACAAATTGGAGTTGCAACATATTTATAAGCTATCTTACCCATATTGATTTGACTTACACAATTGTATTTTGTTAGTAACACACGATAAGCAGCAGTACTTGCACAGTAAAAATCTAATCGTGCATTTAAGCCACAATAATCATCAACACCTATTTGCAAATAATTTCCAAAAGAATTTAATAATGAAATTTGTGTATCATAACTACTACTTGCACCGTCTGCTGCACAAAAAGAAAATGTATACGTGTTTCCTGCAGTTCCATTAAAAGTATAATATGTTCCACCAGCAACACTATTAACAAATTGCCAAGAAGTAGAAGGGGTAACATTTGTAGCGAATGTACCACCGATACATTGTGCATTAATTTGTTGAATGCATATAAGCAAACTAAAAATAGTTATTAGTCGTTTCATGGTTTGGATGATTCGGTTTTGTTAAATAAATTATTCTGTTATGAAACTACTTTTGATTTCATCTTCATTCAAACATGCTTTCTTTGCACGTTCTATTGATGTATTTTGCTTGATATAATAAATTAGATTCATTTCTTTCATTATTGTCAAAACATCAGAAAGGGATTCACCATTGGTATGCAGAAAAAGCAATTTTCTACTGTCACAAAATCCATCAAAAGAAATATTTTTTATCTCTTTTAGTTTCAATTTAAGGGATGGTATTGTTTTTATTAAATCTGCTTTAGGGATTTCAATCACTAAGTCTCCCGTAACATTTATAGTTGCAGAATTATCCTGCGCTTCGAGTTGTGCAGATGTAAGAAAACTTAAAAAAAAGGTCAAAAACAGGCATAATGGTTTCATAGATGGGCATATTTATGCCTTTCTTACGAAAAAGAAACCATGAGAGTTGCGGAAATCGACTTTTGATTACTTAATTATTTGGATGATATGATTATTTTCAAAAATTCCTCCTTCCCAGAAGCATTAATTTTAAGAGTATATAAACCATCGGAAACATGGAGAGGCGTTGTTTTGATAAATAAATGTTGGGTCCCTTGATGCAAAAGTGTGTTTTCTTGAATAATTATTTCCTCTCCTAAAGTGTTTATCAAACTAACCATTACGTTAGCATCATTTTCTAGAAAATAAGTAAGTACCGACTCTTCGGCAACTGGATTTGGGAAAACAGATGCATTAAGGAATCGTCCTTTCAGTTGACAAGAAATTATAGGACTGTACGATGCCTTTCCATTAAAATCAATTTGATGTAATCGATAATAATAAAGTGTACTTGCTTTTACATTAATATCATTAAACTGATAATACTTTTGAATATTGGTTGTACCAGCACCATTTATCCAGCCGATTGTTTCAAATGCACCATTAGCATCAGAGCGTTGTATATCGAAGCCTCGATTTTCTTTTTCAGAGCCGGTTGTCCAGTTTAATTGAATGAATGTTGAAAGTGGCTTTGCAGTGAATGAGAGCAACTCGATTGGCAATAAACCTGGTCCTTGTGCTGTTCCAAAATCTCCAATTAAACCAGTCATGCTATTTCGTTTTACTGCAGTTACAATGGAAGGAGCACAATTTCCATTTGCGATCATCCATCCACCGCCTTGATCATTCATGATCGTATATTGGGCAGCCGCATTCGTATAATTCAAATTATGAAGAGTAAGATCAAAGTCTCCCGAATAAGCATTAGAAGTAGAAACGAAATTCCATTTACCATTATCGAGCACAGGAGATGTGTAATTAATCCCGCAATCAGTAGCACCAGTAGACGGAGGTAATGAAGCATAGGGTTGAAAGTTGACGACGATATTATCAATGGTAGTTGGATTGGAGATATTATTAAAATTTACATTTGCCAATTGGTATCCTTTACTTGCCTCTCCAACTGGAAAATTATAAGAGCCTTGTGAATTTATTCTTCTTCGTAAATTTCCATTAATGAAACTAAAATTGTTTCCACTTGTAACAGAAGAAATATTTCTATTTAATACTCTAACTTCTGTAAATGGAGTTGTATTAATTCTTCCATTTGTTAAAGTAAGAATTCCGTTATTTCCAACTTCAAGATCTGAATAAATAGTAACACCACTTGCACTTACATTATTGATGTTTACATTGTTCAAGGTTCCAAAATTGTAATAATTCTGAGGAGTACTGCCATTTAATTCTAGGATTCCAGCAATGCCAGTTAAGTAATTTCCATTATTTGTAAAATCACCACCGACTATATGCAAATTACTATTTGCAGAGAATGCGGATGAACCATTGGAGATCATGAAATCACCTTTCATTTCCACATCTTTAAATATTTTTACTACACCTCCTGATTTTGTTATTGTAACATTTGAGAAAGCATTCGTTCCTAATAAATTTCCATCAATATTTTGATTGAAAGTATTATTGTTAAAAATTACAGTTGATCCTGAACCAGAATTAAATGTTCCGAGATTTGTAAAATTCTCACAAACTGTTAAGGTCTTATTTGAATTTAATTTAAGTGTTGCACCTGGATTAATTAAAATTGACTTCGCATTAGCGGGAGCACTAATAGCAGGTTGCAAAATTATTCCGCCATTTACGATTGCATCAAGTGAGCAAGAAGGAATTGCACAACCACCCCAATTTTCTTTTTTAAACCAATCGGTATCAGTGCCACCTGACCAACTAACAGCATTGGATCCGCCACCACCATAAACTATAGGTGAAGTATTACTGAAAATAATATCAAAACCAGATGTACTAGTTGCGTAGTTACTAACTAAAATCACATAATGTTCACCAGCTAAAGCATTTATTTGACTAGAAAAAGCTCCTGCATAACCGGCTGGATATTGCGGAGGTTGTACTCCATTTGCTGCACTATATAATCCAGTAAGACCAAGAGCACTATAGTTACATCTAAGAGGTACTGCATTAATCGGTGTAGCGATGTCGGCACATGTTACAGCGCCAGTTCCTACAGTTTTCCAAACAGCAAAATCGTAATCTGTTTCATTACCAACAGGCATTGCAGGGCCAGACCAATCTTTAGGAACGATTGAAAATTCAAGAACACCATTAGTACTCATTGTTACTTCAAACCATGCAGAGCCTCTTTCACCAGCGTTCAAACAATTTGCACCAGAGCCATCGAAATCACAAATATTTCCGAACGATTGAAATCCAGGATTTCCAAAACTCATCGTGGTATCACAAACTTGAATATAACTTCCACAATCTTGACCATTTGATAAAGGAGGCAATGGTTGACTTCCATCAATAGCTAAAATTCCAAAACTTCCTGTAAGAATTCCATAACCATCAACAACAATAAAATAAGTATTACCCGCTATCAATCCTGAAACTGTTAAATCTGAACTATAATTAGTAGTTGTTCCGCATGATGAAGCGTCATCACTACACCCTTTTAATGTCATGGATGTTCCGCATGTTCCTGAATAAAGTGCAATTTGTGGATTCGTTAAGGAGTTAGGAATTACACGTGCACGAATACTTCCAGAAGATGGAGCTACCACTTTAAACCAAACAGTATTTCTTACGTTCCCACCAGGTCCCCAACATGCAGGAAGTGTAGCTGGTTCACTAGCCCCCGATGAACAAGTATTTGTTCCAACATAAGATACTCCTAATGTTAATGGTATTGCATTACATGGAAGATCATTTGTTACTCCTGCACCGAAAGATGCAATTGAAATATTATAATTAACATAACTAGGAGCAGCTTGATTATCTACAACGATATAATAAGTGCCAGGTGTACTAAGCGTTACGGTACCCGATAATGTTCCACTTACTGCACCACCAGAATTTCCAACACACAATGTTCCAGCAGAACCAGGACAACCTAAATAAACTTGAAACCCTATTGAATTACTATTAGCACCCGTAATTGTAATTCCGATACACTCTGCAGAAACAGCATTGTAAACATACACTTTATCTTCTCCCGATTCATAAATAGTACCACAAGAACCTATACTTGCATTTGTATAATCATTACCTCTACATTTTGTTGTTTCATTGGTAAGAGTATAAGGCATCGAAGGAATTGTAATTGCATTTGCACATACTGATCCTGGTAAAGAAGATATGGGTGCATCAATATTAATATCATAACTATTGCAATTAGGATTTGCCCACGAATCAACTATTAAATAATAGGTAACACCGCTTGTAACATTTGCACAAAGTGATTTATTTCCAGAACTACTTTGTTCGTAACCGATACATGAAGTAGTAGAACAACTTCCACTTAAAGGGCAACCATCATACAACATTAAACCCGTTCTTGATCCATTTGAGATAAGATTAATTGTAATATTTCCTGATGATGTAGGAGTAAAAATAAACACTTCATCCTCACCACTAAGGTAATTTGAAATGCCACATGACAATGTATTTGCGGATGTTAGGTTATTTACTTTACCACATGTAGTTCTTCCGTTAGAGATAAAGGGTAAGGAAGCAACGTTTACAACACCAGTTCCTAAGGTACAAGGTGGTGGAGATGAAATAGTAATATTTGTTGTTGCGGTTTGCAAAGGACAAGCACCCGTTGCAGACATCGTATAGGTTACTGTGTAAGAAGCTGCAGTGCTTGATGATGGTGTTATTTGTCCCGATGATGGTACAATTGTTAATCCTCCTGCTGAACTAAATGTTCCTCCTAAAGTACCCGTTAAATTAACTGATTGTGCACCAGAATAATTAGTACAAAACGGACTACCTGAATATGAAATTGTTGCTGTTGGTTTTGATGTAATCGAAATATTACTTCCGTTATTTGTTCCAATAATAGAGGGTGTACTTGAAACAACTCTAATTCTATACAGTGTTCCTGTAGAAGTCGCTACGGGAATTGTAGCTGTTATTGTTCCAGATGTTGTTGAAGAAAGGGAACCAATATTTATTGGTGAAACAAATGAACCTGTTGCATCAGAAAGTTGAGCAGTAAAAACGTTTCCACCAGCAAAACTTCCTGTTTTAGTGTACGGTACTGACACAGTAGATCCAGAACAATACGTTAAAGGTGAAATAGAAGAGGTAGTTATTGTTGGAACTGCTGCAGAAAATATTAAATCATCAATGCCCATGGCATCATCATTACCACTTTCGTTTGGATCTGTCCAACGTATCCATAATGTTTGTCCTGGTGCCCATGAAATTCCAGTTACAGTAAATGTTATTACTATTTTATTTGCAACTGAATTTCCATTTAATGTTATATCGGAAGAATTATTATTTACAAGTGCAGTGAAATTTAATTGAGTAACATTATTCCATATCCCTGTTGTTAATGATGTTGCACTATTTACAGAATAAGAGAACGCATCCACATTTTTTACAGCAGATGGACTTCCCCCATCTCGCCATTGTTCACCAGTGTAGGTAAGAGTGAAATCCGTTAATGTTACTCCAGCATTATTTATTAAAGAAGCACCCCATTCCGATTGCAAATTATTACTTGAATAACCTCCGATTGCACGTTCAGTAGAATTGGTTGCACCAAGTAAATAAAAGTCACTTGTGTTTGATGTTCCATTATCAACGCGATATGTGGAATTTGCATTTGAACCGGTTTCTATCCAAACCCATCCAGTTGGTAATACGGGTATTGATTGAGTAGTATTATTGGATGGGACAGATGATAGAATCCCATCAAAAGTTTGATTATAATTTGAACCAGATGTCAAATAAGGAATTTGTCCATACCCTGAATATACAAAGATGAACATCATTAATATAACCGAAAACAATTTCTTTATTCTACAACTATTTTTCATGACATAATTATTGAAAATGGACTATAAAATTTTTTAGAATATTTTATCTTTATTCTTTATCGATTTACAATTTAACTTTCTCTATACTTTTTTTATAAGGACTTTTACAATTAGCGATTACATCTAATGAATTCATATTTTCTTTTAGATATGCGATATATCCATTGTCTTCTAAAAATATTGAAACATCTTTTGATGTTGCAAATTTTTTCTCATCAAAAGTGAACACCACTAAATCTTGTCCTAAACAGTAACCTTGAATTTTCAACCCAGAATTTTTATTCAATAGTTGATTCAATACAGGAAGCATCTTTTCTTCTGAAAAATTCTTAAGTTCAATAACTGCCGCGTCATTCCTTTCCAACCTATTTTGTCCCTGCAGGGTAAAACTTGCTATAGTCAAAATGGCTATTAGAAATAATAATTTATAACCAGAAAATTTTTGTGGTGAGATCATGGGAAATTAGTTCTTAATTACAAAATACTATTATGATATTGCGATTTATTCACTTTTAACGTAATTGGCATAATAGCATGGGCGAATGGTTAGAATTATTAAGTAAGCAACTTATTTTAACGATGGAATTCGTAAAATGTTACCAAAAATTGAGGCGTAAAAAGTTCTATTATAGTTGAAATTTAAGGCCTATAAGGAAGTTATATCGAGAAAAAGATAAAAAAACCAGCAAATTATGGGCAAGTTATGGCACTTAAATTAGTCTTCTTGAAAAATACAATAATCAAAAAACTACTTATCCAAATAAAGAAATTTTAAATGAGTTTCGCTTTTATTTGATCGAATTAACAAATTATAAATTCCAGGTTTACAAGCATAATGTTCAGGATTAATAAGCAGCTTATTGATCCCTAAAGGAAATGTTTGATTATTTAGTATCACGATAGATTGACCAAATGTATTTACCACTTCAATAGTAAGTCCTTCGTTAGATTCATTAGTAAAAGTTAATAAAGATTCGTCGAATACTGGATTTGGAAATATTGATGCATCGTTATATTTCACTGCTATATTTGCAGATACAATTGGGCTCAATGTTTCAATGCCATCAAAATCTACTTGTTGCAATCTATAATAATAATACGAACCACTTTTCACATTAAAATCATTGAAAGAATAATTTCTTAGTACAGATGAATTTCCAAATCCATTTACCCATCCTATTTTTTCAAAAATACCATTCTCTGCAGCGCGCAAAATTTTAAAGCCCTTATTATTTTCTTCACTCGCTGTTATCCATTTCAATTGGATTAAATTATTTACAACAATTGCATTGATTGACAATAATTCGATGGGTAATGCGCTAGGTCCTTGTGCAGTTCCAAAACTTCCACTTAAACCATTCATTGTAGTTCGTGTTACTGCTGTGACAGGTGAAACAACACAATTTCCATTTGCAAGAGCCCATCCACCACCAAAATCAGACATGATAGTCCATATTCCACCGGCATTAGAATAATTAGAATTATGCAATGTCAGATCGAAATTACCAGAGGTTGAAGTTCCAGAAGTTGTAAAAATCCATTTGCCATTATCAAGAGCGGGCGAAGTAAAATTAGCAGCACAGTTGGTAACATTCAATGCAACAGGAACAGCACCATACGATTGAAAACTTGCAAGCACATAATCAATAACGGTTGGATTTCCTACATACGCAAAATTTACATTTGCCATTTCATAACCTTTTACAGAATTACCAACAGGAAAATCATACGACCCCGTTGCGTTAATATATCTTCTTAATAATCCTTCCACATAACTCGATGCATTTCCTGAAGTTGATGATGCAGATGCACGATTAAAAATTTGTACTTCAGTAGTGCCGGATGTTATAATTTTTCCTGATGTTAATGTTAAAATACCAGTATTTGCTAAAATTAAATTTGTGTTTAGTGTAACGCCTGTACTTGTATGTTTCATTGTTACATTATTTACTGATGTACTATTAAAATAAGATTGAGGTGACAAACCATTTAATTCAAGTGTACCTATACCCGAGTTATAAAATCCTGAGTTTGTAAAGTCTCCGCCTAATCGATGTAATTTACTATTGGCATCAAAAGTTGAAGTATTATTGGCAACAAGAAAATCACCAGTCATCTCCGCATTCTGTAAAAGTTTTACGAAACCACCAGTTTTATTTATCGTAACATTTCCCATCGAGTTTGGAGATACTAAACTCCCATTTAGATTTTGATTTACATTGGCATTGGCGAATAACAAGGTTGACGTTGTTGAAGCAATGAAGCTTCCATAGTTCGTAAAATCCTGACAAACGTTTAGCGTTTGACCAGCCATTAATGTCAAAACTGCACCAGGATTTATGATAACAGATCGCGCATTCGCACCAACGGCACTTATTGTTGGCTGGATAGAAATTCCACCATTAATAATGGCATCTCTAGTACACGTGGGCACAGGACATCCACCCCAGTTTTCTTTTTTAAACCAACCATTATCCAACCCACCCGACCAAGTAGACGAAGTCCCTGTTGAAGCGTAAACGACTGGTGAAGTATTTGAAAACTGAACATCAAAACCGGCAGAGCTATTCGAAAAATTAGATACAACTAATACATAGATTTCGCCAGCGACAACTGGAATAGTACTCAAGTATGCGGTTCCAAAACCTGGGTATTGCGGAGGAGCTACACCGTTTACAGCACCGTACAGACCTGTCACTCCAAGGAAATCGTAATTACATTTTACTGGAGCTGATCCGGTAGCTATTTGAGCACATGTTACTGCACCAGCACCTGCTGTTTTCCATACTGCGAAATCATAATCCGTTCCACCTGTACTGGGAGATCCAGGCCAATCTTTAGGGATGATATTAAAAGCTAAAGATCCAGTTGCATTGATAGGGATTTCAAACCAAACAGAGCCTCTTTCACCTGAGAGTAAACAATTTGATCCACCCCCCGGATAATCACAAATATTTCCGAAAGATTGAAATCCGGGATTACCGAAACTCATTGTCGTATCACAAACTGCTAAATAGGTTCCACAATCTTGACCGTTTGATAAATTGGGTAGTGGTTGAGATCCATCAATAGCAAGAATTCCAAATACGCCTGCGGAAGAAGTATACCCATCTACCACGATGTAATAAGTTGTTCCATTTATTAAACCACTAACGGTTAAATCAGCACTGTAATTGATAGCAGTACCACATCCAGTAGCATTATCGTTACACCCTAAGAGCGTCATTCCAACACCACACGATCCGCCATACATTGCTACTTGAGGATTTGTTAATGTATTAGGGATTACACGAACTCTAATTTGACCAGAAGCAGGTGCTTGAACTGCATACCAAACACTATTGATGGGATTCACGGTTATCCAGCAAGCAGGTGCAGTAGGTTCACCAGTATTTGTAGCACATACATTTGTTCCTGTGGCTGGTACTCCTAAAATCAAAGTAACGGCATTAATACAATTATCATTTACGGGAGGACCAGCACTGCAAGGGTTGTACAAACACATTGAAAAAGTTCCTTCGTTATCATCACCGTACTCCCAAAAGCGAATCCATATTTGTGTTCCAGGAGCCAAATTTGAAATAGTGAGCATTGGCATCAATCCATTTGCACTACCATCGTCATCACATGCTACTTGTGTTAGCGCACCGCATGATCCTGTGTAAACAGACATTCCGCCATCTAATATCACGCCTGTATTCGAATCAATAATTAATAATCCTGAAGCAGGAATTGTGGCAGTAAACCACACATCACCACCTGCATAATTCGAACAAGTGGGAGCAGTAACACCGAGTGTTGCAGTTGCACCAGCGTTCGTATATGTGGAAAAATTACATGTTGTATTTACGGGGACAACAATAGCATTGCAAGGGTTATCATTGGGGAGGGGAGTAAACGTACTTGCACAGATTTGAAACGATCCATTGTTGGTATTATTCCATGCCCAAAAGCGAACCCACAAAGTATTTCCTGGTGTTTGTCCGGTTAAAGAAAGAGCTGGAAACAATAAATTTCCACTGCTATTATCATCACAAGCAATTTCAGTTAGTGCGCCACAAGTTCCACTATATACTGCCATTGCACCATCGTTCATTGCTATGCCTTTGCTATCAAAATTAATTGCGCCAGAA
>JANXSD010000025.1 GCA_025352785.1 Bacteroidota bacterium | reverse complement strand
GTATGCTTCAAAAGAGTATCGGTAGTTGTCATGGTTGATTTTAAGAGCCACAAATTTAATTAATTAGTGGAATGATTGATTTAGATTCCAAAAATGTTGAATCCAGTATGGAGAAACTTAAAAATTATTCAAAAACTAAGTTGTATTTTCTGGTAAAAAGGGAATAATTTGTTGTTAAGAAGAATTATTTTTGTGCTGTAATATTTTGGAAGTGTGCTAAGTATACACTTTGCAAGGCCTTTACGGAATAATTCTTCTCCACCGTGACTTGCCCGTTTAGTGCACAATTTCTTCTCAAATCAACATTATCAATCAACATACTAATTTTATCAACCCATTCCTTTGTAGAAGATGCAAGCATTCCATTTACACCATCTTGAATTATCTCGGTATTCACTCCCACTGGCGACATCACAGTGGCAATTCCGAGTGCCATATATTGGAGTCCCTTTAAACCACATTTGCCTTTTGCCCATTCATCATCTGGTAACGGCATTATTCCAATATCAATGTGCGATAATTCTTCTAATTCGGTCTCTTTATTCCAAGAAATTCCATAAATTCCAAGTGAATCATTTTTATAATTCCCATCACCTATTACTTTAAATGTTATTCGATCAGCATATTTTTCTTTAAGTTCTTTTAACACAGGAATTGCCATTTCAAAATGTCGGATAGTCGTTATAGAACCACTCCAACCAATACAAATTATTTTAGAATCACGAAATAGGAATGGCTTGTATTCATCCGTATCGATGGTTGTTGGGATGATGGTAACTTTATCATTATAATGATGTGCGAAATCTGCTAAATAGTGATTGCCAGCAAAAACTAAATCGGCCATGCTAATTAATCTAGCTGTCTTTCCAGGATTTTTTAACCAACCGAATTTTTTATTAGCATCAGAAACATCAAAATGCCAAATTGCATCATCAAAATCATAAATAATGGGGGCTTTCGCTTTATGCAATAGCTCCTCAAAAAAAGTGGTCCCTGTAAGAAATCCTTCTCTACAAATAAAAATTAAGTCGTAATTATTTCGCAATAAAACATCCTTACTTCTTTTCAATATTGCTTTAAAAAAAATGAGTCCTTTTTTAAAATAATTTCCTTCCTGATATAAGATCTTATCATCGTTAGCTGATATGATGGAGGAAATTTTACAATGAAAACCGTTCTCTTCAAAAAAATTTAAATATTGTTCAAATCTAAATCGTTGATTCGGTGCACGGTCCTTTCTATGTGCTGTAATTATTAAAACTTTTTTCACAAATTTATTTGCTTTAAAAATTAATCTTCCATCCAAATCTTTGGAAGCTTTTCAGTAATTTCTATACCTTGAAATTTATTACTCTTGCGACTACCAGTCGTTTTCACCCAATCAGCCATACGCTGTAATCCTTCTTTCAATGTAAAAATGGAATTAATGTTAAAGGCTTTCTGAACTTTCGCATGATCTGCATAAGCATGCATCACTTCATTACGTGCCTCTAAATAACGCATCTTTCCTGCTAATCCCATTACAGAACAAACAGTACTTGCTAATTCATTTACTGTAAAATCCTCATCAGCACCAATATTGAAAATAGTATTGTAGGCAGATGGAACATCAACACTTTTTGCGATGTAAGGTGCTACATCTTTGATATAGCTGAATGCTCTCGTTTGGTTACCATCACCAAAGATTGTTAAAGGATCTCCCAGCATTAATTGATTCATGAATATGCCAACTACGTTACGGTATTTATCACCAATATTTTGGTATTCACCGTATACATTATGTGGTCGGAAAATAATATAATTCAATCCAAACATTTCATTCGTACATTTCAAATCCATCTCTACAGCAAGTTTTGAGATTCCATAAGGATCTTCGGGCATAGGAAGCATATCTTCACGCATAGGTAATTGTCCTTTACCATAAACTGCAATAGAAGAGGTGAACACGAAACACTTTATTTTATGTTTTACAGATTCATTAATAAGATTAACACTTCCAATAAGATTATTGGTATAATTAAATCGTTTTATAAAATGACTTAATCCTTCAGCTGCATAAGCTGCAAGATGATAAACGTAATCGAATTTATAATCGTTGAATAATTTTTCAAGTAACAAATGATCCGTAATTGATCCATTAATGAAAATTGCCTTCGCGTGAACATTATCTTCAAATCCACCACTTAAATCATCCAATACAACAACGGTATGACCAGATTCAATTAACTCATTTGTTACATGAGCACCGATAAATCCTGCACCTCCAGTTACTAATGAAACAGCCATTTCTATTCTTAATTATATGCAAAAATAATAATTTCAATTGAATAGTTGGATTAATACCAGCCTATTCATCGTCTTTGTAAAACTTATTACAAATTAACGAAACTTATTTAATCCACGCGTAAACATGTGCTCCGCTGTTTGATAATAAGAAACAGTTTTATTTTGCAAGGTTGGATCAGGAGATTCGAGTTTCATATCACCTGAAATTCGATCAAAACTATATTGTGTAATTTTTTTCTGTGGCGATAGTATTACCAATTTATTTCCGAAAATAGTTCCTAATTTTTGATAAGTGCCAATGAATGCACGCTCATCTTTTGGTTGCATCGTCAAAATATCTTTACCATAAAAAGTAGAATTATAACTCCAATTCAAAAGCGATAATATGGTTGGTCCAACATCCACTTGACTACATAACTTATCTATTTTTTGATTCGCAATTAAAGAAGGAGCATAGATAAAACATGGGATTTGATATCTCAAAACTGGAAGTTCCGCTTTTCCTGCACTACCACCACAATGATCTGCCACTACAACAAATATTGTATTGTTAAACCATGGCTTATTTTTAGCTTCTTTAAATAACTCTTGCAAAGCGTAATCAGTATACCTCACGCCACCAGTTCTCTCATTTTTTAATGGAATTCCGATATTAGGAAATGTATAAGGGCGATGGTTGGAAGTAGTCATGATATAATTGAAAAACGGTTTGTTTGCAGCAAAGGAAACATCCGCCTCTTTGATAGCTCGCTTGTACATGTCTTGATCGCATGCACCCCATGCATTTTCAAAAGAGACTTCACTTTTTTTCATCTCATTTCTATCTACGATATCAAAGCCATTACCACCAAAGAATACGTTCATATTATCAAAATAACCATATCCACCATAAATAAATTTATTGCTATATCCTTTCGATTTAAAAATTTCTCCTAATGAAAATAAATGATCATTATTTGGGCGACGAACTATACTGGTTCCTGGAGTTGGTGGGATCGATAAATTTAAAGCTTCCAATCCACGTACGGTTCGTGTACCATTCGCATACATATTCGTAAAAAAAACTGAATGGTCACCCAACGAATCCAGAAATGGAGTCTCATATTCATCTGGCTCTTTGATGTAATTCAAATATTCACCACTTAAACTCTCCACACACACAAACATCACATTCCATCTCTTCTCTTGTCCCGTTGCTTGAACTTTATAAACTGGATTTAATACGTCTGCACTTTCATATTTACGAAGACTATCTTGCAAATAAGCACGTGTTTCGCCAAAAGCAGCTTTATCATCGATGATTGTATAAAAATGATCGTAGTCTAATGCATTATTTTTATATGCTTCAAAGAGCGAATAAAAACCGTTTTTCGCCAACTCATTATTGTAACTATTGGCACTTATTTGTGACCAAGTATGTGTTACAAACAGAAGAGAAAAAGCAGGAACAACAAGCAACTTCAATCCTGTAATTAATCGTTGTAAAAAACTTTCTTTATTAGCAAGTGCTTCGCTAATGATTTTCTTTTTTGCAATTACCCAAATGATAAATCCTGTAATGACGGCAACTACGGAAACTAACAATGGAATAGAATAAGATTCCATAATATTTGCGATAACTTCAGTAGTGTAAATTAAATAATCAACAGCTATGAAATTAAATCGCACTTCAAATTCATCCCAGAAAAAATATTCGGCAAAACCATGAAATACTATTACGAAAACTGCAATGGTAAAGAAGAACCATACTAAGCCATGATATACTTTTGTTTTCGCAATAATTGGAGGAATAAGGATTGTAAATAATATAAATGGCAACATAAAATAGCCAAATGCGATTACATCAAAGAAAAAACCAACAGAAAATGATTTAATAATTTCCCAAAGATTAAAACTCGCAACGGAATGCGCGTATGTATACAAAACTACTCTCGAAACAAATGAAAGGACTAGAAATACACAACACAATGCATAAATAGTTCCGAAGCGACCTCTAAATAATTTTTTCATAAGTAATAATAATATGGAAATCAATACAATTTTAACCTTTAATGTCACTACCCGTGAATTGTTTCTTTCTTACCGAAATTTTTTATTATTTCACCTTCATAATCCAACCATTCTTGCCATCTTTTCTCTACGTCTTCACCATCCGCATACTGACGAGCAAATCCTATAAACATCGTATAATGATTTGCTTCACTTATCATAAGGTCGCGATAAAAATTAGATAAGTCTTCGTCGTTTATGTTTTCTGAAAGCACTTGGAATCGTTCACAACTTCTTGCTTCTATCATTGCACCAAAAAGCAAACGATCAATTAACTGGTGTTTGCGTTGACCACCTTGACGTTGGAAACTATAAAGCAAACTTACATATTCATCTTTGCGCTCTCTTCCTAACACAAATCCGCGTTCGATCAATTTTTGATGCACCATTTGAAAATGTTGCAATTCTTCCTTAGCCAACTCAAGCATTGCTATAACCAAATCTGATTTTTCTGGAAACTTAATGATTATAGTTATTGCATTTGTTGCTGCTTTCTGTTCACAATATGCGTGATCAGTGAGAATCTCTTCTAAGTTTTTCTCAACAATATTTACCCATCGGGGATCAGTTGGTAATTTTAATCGAAACATTTAATTGATTTGAAGACGTGATAATTTGAAAATTTGAAGATTATATATTCACTATCACAATTGCATGAAATTAATTTAAAGATTTAATTCCTCCTAAATTAATAAGCCAATAACTCTGCGAATACTTTTGCAACCTTTTCAGCGTTGGGTAGCATCGTTTGTTCAAGTATTGTGTTAAGCGGAATTGCTGGTAAATTTTCTGAACCCACAACACGTACAGGCGCATCTAAGTACTTAAAACATTTTTCTTGAATCCTTCCTGCTATTGCTTGTGCAAAAGAATTGTTGTAAGGTTCTTCTGTCAATACAATACATTTATTATGTTTCATCACTGAATTAAAAATGGCTTCTTCATCCAATGGAACCAATGTTCTTAAATCAATTATTTCAATTTGTTCAGAGAAATTTTTGGCAGCATTCTTTGCCCAATAAACACCCATTCCATAAGTAATTACCGTTAATGTATCTTTCGTTTTTGAAGGTTCAACTTCGATTACAATTCTAGCTTTTCCAAGAGGTAAAATATAATCTTCAGAAGGCTCAATTGTTTTTGCATCCTCTGTTCCTTTAATCTTCGACCAATACAATCCTTTGTGCTCTAACATCACTACAGGATTCGGATCATAATAAGCAGCTTTCATCAAACCTTTTAAATCAGCACCCGTTGATGGATAGCAAATTTTAATTCCACGAATATTCGTCAATACACTTTCAACACTTGATGAATGATAAGGTCCTCCACTTCCATAAGCTCCAATGGGAACACGAATAATACAACTCACTGGCCATTGTCCGTTACTCAAATAACAACTGCGACTAACTTCAGTAAACAACTGATTCAAGCCAGGCCATATATAATCAGCAAACTGTACCTCCACAATTGGTTTACAACCTACCGCACTCATCCCCACGGTACTTCCAATAATAAATGCTTCTTGAATTGGTGTATTGAAAACTCTACCATCACCAAACTTCTGCGCAAGTGTTGCTGCCTCTCTAAAAACTCCACCTAATCGTCCACCAACATCTTGTCCGTACAATAAACATTCAGGATGTTTCGTCATTAGTTCTTGAATTGCAAATAATGCGCAATCCACCATTACTTTTTGCTCATTTCCAGCTGGCGATCGCTCGCCTTGTTCGGTAAGAATTGTTGTAGGAGCAAAATCATGTTTAAATAAATCTTCTGGTTTTGGATCTTCTGCATTGAATGCCAAATCAAAATCTGATTTCACTAAAGCGATTGCTTCTTCTTCAATTAAATTTAATTCTTCCTTGGTATATCCTAAATCAAAAAGTTCATTTTTATATCGAGGAAACGGATCTCGCTTTGCTGCATCTTCCAAATCATCACGGTACCATTCTTTTCGAACTCCTGAGGTATGATGATTAAGCAACGGAACTTTTGCGTGAACTAACCAAGGACGAGCACTTTTACGAACCGAGTTAATGATACGATCTATGGTTTCGTAACAAGTAATAAAATCGGTTCCGTCAATACTCACCGCCTCCAAACCTTTGAATCCTTTCGAATATTCGTAAGCATTCATCGATCGCGTTTCTTTTGCTGTTGCAGAAATATCCCATTCGTTATCTTGAACAATAAAAATTATTGGAAATTGTTTTAACGCAGCCATTTGAAAAGCTTCCGCTACTTCACCTTCAGTAACTGAGGCATCTCCCAATGAACAAATTACTACTGGCGAATTTTCTGCATCCAGCAATCCTTGCTTCATCAAATATTGAACACCCATTGCAACACCGGTTGTAGGAATTGCCTGCATTCCCGTTGCCGAACTCTGATGCGGGATTTTAGGCATCCCTTCTCGTCGTAAACTTGGATGACAATAATACGTTCTTCCACCTGAAAATGGATCATCGCGCTTCGCCAATAATTGAAGCATCAACTCATAGGGACGCATTCCAATACCTAAAAGCATGCTATCATCACGATAATAAGCTGACAAATAATCATGCGCTTTAAGCTGCATGGAAACCGCTAATTGAATGGCTTCATGACCCCGAGATGTAGCGTGAACATACTTTGCAGTAATCGCCACTTTCTCCTCGTAAAGAGTAGTCATGGCTTTGGCAGTACACATTAAACGAAATGCCTTTAAAAGTACCACTTCAGGTATGGCAATTTTAATTTTTTCAGCAATAGTATTCGACATGGCACAAAAATACATGAAATAAGCACCTTACCGCATTCTGAAATCAACAGTTTATAATAAAAAAACTACGAGGATATTTTCATTTAGTATAAGATATGAAATAGCAAATCACAATGATTCTCCAGCCTTGGTAAGTGAAACATAAAAAATGCTCATTCGTTCAATTTGAATTAACAACCGAAAGTGCAAAAAATCATTACTAACCAGAATGATCTTGCACGTGGTAGTTGATCTTTGCTCATCCCCAAAACCATTATGGAAATCAAAAAAGACAAGTACTCAATTAAGTTCTTCCCTACCGATGTAATTTCTTGGAAACAGGAAGGCAATACCTTTAATTTTGTTTCATTAGATACAGAACTAGAAGTCAAAATCTTCTCTGATAAGATCGTACGTTTTAGATATGCGCCTGACGGCAGATTTCAACGTGATTTTTCTTATGCTATTGCAGAAAATTTACTGCCTAAAGAAGCTAATTTATCTGTCTATGAGGATCGTCATAAGTTTGATTTGATGACGGAGCATTTGGTAATTCAGATCTATAAAAAGAACTTAAAAGTTACTATCCTCGATCGCAAATACAATGTAATATGTGAAGATGAGCTTGGGTTTCATTGGCAGCATTACATCAAAAAGGGAGGCAAAATAAATTATTGCAGTAAAAAAATTCAAGATGGGGAATGCTTTTTTGGAATGGGCGACAAACCTACTGAACTCAATCTCAGAGGTAAACGTTTTGAGAATTATGGAGCAGATACCTATGGATTTAAAAAGGATGAAGATCCAATTTACAAAAACATCCCCTTTTACATGGGATTGCATCATGATATTGGATATGGGATATTTTTTGACAATACTTTCCGAACTATATTCGATTTTGGAAAGGAACAATTTGACGTAAATAGTTTCTGGTCACGTGGTGGTGAGATGAATTATTATTTCATCTTGGGTCCTGAATTGATCAGTGTTACTGAACAATATGCTTGGCTAACTGGCACTCCCGAAATGCCACCTATGTGGGCTCTCGGGTACCATCAATGTAAATGGAGCTACTTTCCTGAAAAACAAGTCCGTGATGTAGCACAAGAATTCCGTGACAGAGGTATTCCATGCGATGCCATTTATCTTGACATCGATTACATGGAAGGCTTCCGATGTTTTACGTGGAGTAAAGAAGGATTTTCGAAACCAGCAAAATTACTTGGCGACCTCGCTGAAAAAGGATTTAAAACGATCGTCATTATCGATCCAGGAATAAAGATCGATCCCGATTATTGGGTCTATCAGGAAGGAATTAAAAATGATTATTTCTGCAAACGTGCTGACGGTGAATTTATGGAAGGTGATGTGTGGCCAGGTGCTTGCAACTTCCCCGATTACACAAATGCGGATGTTCGTAGATGGTGGAGTGGTCTTTTCGAAGAACTTATTCGTCAAGGGGTTCGTGGCGTTTGGAATGATATGAATGAGCCCGCTGTTTTTGAAATTGGCACTTTCCCCGAAGATGTTCGTCATGATTTTGATGGAGACCCTTGTAGTCACCGAAAGGCGCATAACGTGTATGGAATGCAAATGACACGAGCCACCTTTGATGGTATAAAAAAATTCTTGTATCCAAATCGCCCTTTTGTAATTACAAGATCATGCTATTCAGGAACGCAACGTTTTAGTTCTGTATGGACAGGTGATAATATCGCAACATGGGAACATTTATGGCTCGCAAATATGCAAGTTCAGCGCTTAAATATGTCTGGGATTTCCTTTGCAGGTTCTGATATTGGTGGTTTTATTGGTAACCCTGATGGTGAACTCTATGTTCGTTGGTTACAGATGGCTGCTTTCCAGCCTTTTTGTAGGACACATTCGGCAGGTAATGATGCAGGTGCGGAACCACAAGAGCCATGGTCTTTTGGATCGAAATATGAATTTATCGCGAAAAAATTCATTCAATTACGCTATCAATTATTGCCCTATATCTACACTACATTTTGGCAACATTCACAGTACGGAACTCCAATGGTTCGATCATTAGTTTCTGTTGACCAAACGGATACTGAATCGTTATATCGTACCGACGAATATATGTTTGGCGATAAGATATTAGTTTGTCCTGTGAATCTTCCCGGTGTAGATACACGATTGGTATATCTTCCTAAAGGTAGATGGTTTAACTTCTGGGATGACTCTTTAGAAACTGGAGGAAAGGAAGTAGAGGTTCCAGCACCTATCGATAAGATGCCGTTGTTTATTAGAGAAGGAGCAGTAATTCCGAATTATCCAAAGATGCAATATGTTGGAGAAATTCCTGTCACTGAATTAACACTGCACATCTATTTTACGAAGACAGTTCAAACAAGTCATCTGTATGAGGATGCAGGTGATTATTATGGATATCGCAATGGGCAATTTAATATGAAGAAATTTGTTGTTCAACATCGCAGAGGTGTTCTGAAAGTGAATCAAACTATTAGCGGAAATTTCGAGCCGACTTATACGCATTATAAAATCGTTTTGCATGGCGTTCCTGATAATGTAAATGAATATGATGTTGATGGAAGAACATATAAAATCACTCGTAAAAATGCTTTGTTAGGAGTAGTTAAATTTAGAACTTCTGCACTCTTCAAAGAATTTTCGTTAAAAGTTTAGTCGTAATAAATAGAGCAAAAAAAGTTCTGCCCTGAAGTATATTACTTCAGGGCAGAACTTTTTTTATTAATACCAATTGGATTAGATTTATTCTATCTCTAGTCGTATCATTTTATTTCCATCAGGACCATTCACATTCAGTAAATAAATTCCTGAAGCAAGGTCGGAAAGATTCCACTCATATTGATTCAGACCTGATACAGCTTCAATGTTTGTTTTTTGCAAAACTCTTCCCGAAAGATCAGTTACCATTAAATTAAATCTACTTTCATTTGAAGCGGTAAATTCAATATGTAATAATCCCTTTGTAGGATTTGGATATGCTTCCACATTATATGTTGTTTCAACAATTGCATCTCCAATACGCGGACAAGCTGCTGCAACTACTATTATTGACTTTGCAACACCAACGCCACAAGCATTGTTACCTTTTACTGTTATAGTTCTGCTTGCTGCTACAGTATTAAACGAAACTGTAATTGCAGTAGTATTTTGTCCTGTTAAGATGGTTACCGCTGTTGGAACAGTCCATGTATAAGAAGTGGCACCTGTAATTGCTGCAATTGAATATGCAACACCAGTTTGTCCAGTACACACAGATAAAGGACCTGTTATAGTTGTTGCAGCTGCAGGCGTTTTTCGAATTGCAAGTGAACGTTCCGTACTACTTCCACAGGCATTACTCGCTTTCACATAAAGTGTAGTAGTAGTAAATGTAGGGAAGGTTACTGTAACAAGTGTATCTGTTGTTGTGTAAGGTGACACTAAACCATTAAATAATATTCCAACAAGAGTTGATCTCCAAGTATAAGTTTGTGCACCAGTAGTTGATTTAACTTGGTAAACGCTAGTTGGAGTATTACAAACTACTGTTAATCCTGTAATAGATGCCGGTGTTGAAGGTGCCGTTGTACGGCGTGCAATCGTCAATTTTTTCTTTACACTAATACCCTTGCAATTACCTGCTTGAACAGCGATAGTATCAGTAGTAAATGTAGCACCAAATAAAACTGTAACGGAAGTATCTGTTGTATTAAATGCCGCTGTTGAACCATTAATTGTTGAACCTATTGGTGGTGTCCATAAATAATAATCTGCATTAGCTACTTTATTTATTTTATAAACATTTGATTGATTAATACATGTTGAAGTTATTCCAGAAATAGTACCTGGTGTAAGAGGTTTCACAGAACGAATTAAGACTGCAAAACAGGATTGATTTGTACCACAACTATTAGAACGTGTCACACAAATATTTCCAGAAGCTGAAGTCGCTGTTGTTGTTACTGAAATTGAATTTGTTCCTTGACCACTTGCAATAGTATAATTTGTTGGAACAGACCAAAGATAAGTTACCCCTGCTAAAGAAGGCACAGAATAAATATTTCCTGTGGTAGAAGTACAAACTACAGCTGAACCCGTTATAGTAGTCGCGGTTGGAGCAACTGGAATGGTAAGTACCATTGCATCCGATACCGCAGTACAAGGGCCCGTTCCATCGGGATCATTCGTAGTTAAGTTCAACGTTACCGAACCTGCTGTTTTCTCTGCAGCTGTTGGGG
>JANXSD010000193.1 GCA_025352785.1 Bacteroidota bacterium | reverse complement strand
CTTCAAAGTAATTGTTTTTCCAAGTCCTTTCCAAAAAAACAAAAAAGCTCTGAAATTCTTGACTTCAGAGCTTTTTCGATAAAGGATTAGATTAATTTACCCCATGCATCATTTTAATCAATCTTTTATAAATCATAAACAAGATTAATGCTGCAGCACCACTCATAATAATAAATATCATGAAGAAGGAGAATAAATCAGTAATTTGAAATCCCATTAACACAGGATATGTAATTGCACCGTTTGAAGCAGCGACTTCTGTCGGACTAGGTGGAATTAATGCACTTAACGACCCTGCTAACTTGTTTGCAGCTGCATTCGCAAGAAACCAAGTTCCCATAAGTAGTGAAGCAAAACGTAGAGGAGCAAGTTTAGAAACCATTGAAAGACCAATTGGCGACAATGATAATTCCCCCATAGTATGTAAAACGTACAAGCCAATCAACCACCACATCGAAATTTTAACTGATGAATCAACTCCGTGAACACCCATTGCAATAACCAAATATCCAACACATAATAATCCTAAACCAATGGCCATTTTAAGGGGTGATGAAGGCTCCTTTCCCTTTTTTGCCAACCCAATCCAAATACTACTAAATATCGGAGCTAGAATAATAATTCCTAATGGATTTATTGATTGGAACCACGAAGCAGGCATTTCCCATCCTCCAATATGACGTTCGGTTTGTTTGTCGGCAAATAAAGTTAAAGATGCTCCTGCTTGTTCAAAAGCACTCCAAAAGAATATTACGAAGAAAGCTAATATAAAGATTACTGATATTCGTTGCTTTTCGTCTCCAGTTAGCGTTGAGTCACTGAAAATTAATGCAGGAACAGCGATAGCAGAGGAGAAAATTAAAGATCCAATAATGTCTTGTCCTAATAATTTATTGAAAACCACAACCAATCCTAATCCCATGGCAATAATCATCATTGATTTTCCCATTGGAGCTGGAGGAGTATCAGCTTTAGCTTTCTCACTTTCGGCAGTCTTATAATGGCTTGCTGGCATTCCAATAGCAGCGCCATCAGGTCCTACAACATATTTGTTTTTTAATATCTCAAAGGTGATAACACTAACGATCATTCCGATACCGGCAGCAAGAAACCCAAATTTGAAATCATGCACATTGCCTGTATCTCCCAATCCACCACAAACTAATGGACTGAAAAATGCTCCCAAATTAATCCCCATGTAAAAAATTGTAAATGCTCCATCAACTCTTCCATCACCTTTAGGATATAATTGACCAACCATTGTAGAAATATTTGGTTTGAAAAAACCATTACCAATTATTAACAAGGTTAATCCGGCTATCATAAATGGAATAGCTGAGGCAGTTCCTAGTGAATTACCACTAAAAAACATTAAAATCTGACCAACAGCCATCATTAATCCACCTATAAAAATGCTTCGTCTGTTACCCCAATAGCGATCGCTTATATAGCCACCAATTAAGGGAGTAAGATAAACTAATCCGGTAAAACTACCATAGATGTTTGAGGCATCCTTTTCACTCATTAAGAGTGCTTTAGTTAAAAATAACACGAATATCGCCCGCATACCGTAATAGCTAAAACGCTCCCACATTTCCGTTACGAACAATACATACAATCCCTTCGGATGTCCTTGCTTAATTTCACTCATAGGTTACTTTGTTTATTTGATTTCAGGCTCCTAATATAATTAATTTTTAACACTAGAACCAAAACTTCATTATTCATCGGCTCTAATCATTAATTTATCGATGATTTAGACTAATAATACTCGAATTCAACTAAAATCACCTCGAAATTAATATTTATGTGTGCTTCGTTATGTTTGAATTCAACATAATAACTTAAATTTACCTTGTAGTACTATAGATTATGTTTTCTACTTTTATCTTTATATTTTATAATTAAAAACACATTTATTATGTTCGATATGTTTAGTAAACTCGGAGATGTGAAAAAGAAAATCGACGAGATAAAACAAAGATTAGATTTTATTACTGTTGAAGGGGATTCAGGAAATGGTGCTGTAAAAGTTATCGTTACTGCAAATAGGAAAGTAAAATCTATCTCCATAAGTGATGAACTTTTAACCTTAGAATCTAAAGATGAACTTCAAGATTTATTGGAAATTGCAATAAACCGCGCACTTGAAAATGCTGAAAATGTATCGGAAACTGAAATGAAAGCAGCTGGTAAAGATTTCCTTCCAGGTTTTCCTGGATTTTAAAATCATGATTATTATGACTCACGAGGGAAAATTAAATTTAAATACAAATCCTAACTTAATAATGATTTATAAATTTAAATACTTTTTTTGAGAAAAATTTAAATGGAATACTCATCCTTCTTGTTGAGTGTAATTATGTTTCCTGAATTTGGATCAACATAAATATCTGTATAAAACAATACAAAATTAACATTAGATCCAGTAATAATAAATTTCCCTTTTCCTTCAAAGGTATGATTCAACGTATCGGTAGGAGTGATACACAGAAATGTTTGTGAAGGAAGAAAAATGCTATCCTTTATAGCATCATAAAAGAAAACTGGATTGGCCATAAAACAATCTGAAATTTTAAATATTTTACCATAATTATTAAGTGTATCCGACGCGCTTAATGCCCCAATCCAACTATGAACTACACCTGTTTGTAAATTAGTGGAGGAACAATTGTAAGTATTGCTCAGAGCAAATAAACTGTTTTGCATAATAACCTCTCGAACTACTGAATCTTTGTTTCCATCCGAATCTGTTACTACATAGGAGATCTTATAATTTCCTTGTAAATTAATGTTTAAGGGATTCGTTACGATTACTTGAGAAGTAAGATTTCCATCTTCAACATCGAATGCTGAATAACCAACTTCAAAATATGGAGAATTAAGCGTAATAATTACTGTTTGATTCCCAAATAATGAAATTTTAGGACGAAACTTTAAAGGCGCAGGAATATGTAATTGAAAAGTTCGTTGATAAATTTTACCACCAGATCCTTTGGCAACAACATTTAAATTAAAGTATCCAGTATCAGCCACTGAATTTACTTTTATAATTTGGTTAAGTGTCAAATCAGGTTTTGAGGGGTTCGGAGAATAGGTAATCGCTACTCCATTTGGAACGCCAATAGTAGTAAATGTTACATCTTCTATATCACCACCCAAATAATAAATTTTTAATTCTCTCGAAAAAGTTTCACCTAATCCAACTGTCGTATCCTTCACTCCAATAAATTTAAAATCCATCGCATTTTGATCGCTTTCCTCTTTTTTACAAGAAGATAATAATGCGAAGAAAGTAACCACTACTGTAAATTTGAAAATATTTTTCATAATGTCATTCCTAAATTATACAATAAAAACGAGAAGATATCAGCTTGTTCATCTATCAATTTTCCTGTTGGTTTTCCAGAACCATGACCAGCATTTGAATCAATTCTAATTAGAACTGGATTATTGCCCTGTTGATGCTCTTGCAATGTAGCAATAAATTTGAACGAATGTGATGGAACAACCCTATCATCATGATCCGCTGTTGTTACCATGGTTGCAGGATAATTTACTCCGTTTTTAATATTATGCAATGGTGAATAAGCATAGATTGCTTTGAATTGTGTAGAATCTTCGCTAGAACCATAATCACTTTTCCACGCCCAACCTATTGTAAATTTATGAAATCGTAACATATCCATAACTCCAACTGCAGGCAGTGCCACTTTAAATAAATCTGGTCGTTGTGTCATAACAGCACCAACTAATAATCCTCCGTTTGATCGCCCACTAATTGCAAGTTTTTCATGATTCGTATAGCCTTCTTTTATGAGATATTCTGCGGCAGCAATAAAATCATCAAATACATTTTGCTTTTTTAGCTTTATTCCAGCTTCATGCCATTCAGTTCCATATTCTCCACCGCCTCTTAAACAAGGCATTGCAAATACTCCACCTTGTTCAAGAAACACTAAACGTTCAGGTTTAAATTCAGGTGTCTTACTAATGTTAAATCCGCCGTAACCGAAAAGTAAAGTAGGATTTTTTCCATCTAATTTAATTCCCTTTTTTGCAACGATAAACATAGGGATTCTAGTTCCATCTTTACTAGTATAAAAAATTTGTTTTGTCTCAAATTGATCTGCATTATATGGAAGTACCGGCTTAAACAGGATAGCCAAAAAATTCTTGTTCATGTTGTATCGATAAACAATAGATGGAGAGGTAAAGCTAGCATAAGAGATAAAAACATTTGTATCAGATGGCGATCCATTAAGGGTTTCAACAGTACCTAAACCAGAAAAAGGGATCTCATAAACTTTCTCACCTTGGTAATTATAAATGTAAACTTTACTAGAGGCATCTTTCATGTAATGAACAAGGATTGATTTCCAACAAAATGTTGCTCCTTTTAATATTTCATTTTGTTCTGGTATAAAGTCTTTCCACAAATTTGATTGAGGTGAATTGGCATTAATTTTAATAATCTTATTTTTATCAGCATTAAAATTAGTTATAAAAAATAATTCATCTCCAATATTGCCTATTAAATCGAAATCGTTTTCAAATGTTTTTACCACTTGAATTAGTTTAGATGTTGGTTTATCTAAATTCTGAATATATAAATTATTTCCACTTGTTGATTCCGTGCCAGAGATCACAAGAAATTTTTCATCCTCTGATACACTCGCGGAAAAATTTCTCATTGGATGCTCCTTATCTTGAAAAACTAATGAATCTAAATCTTGACTATCGCCGAGTTTATGGTAATATATTTTATGAAACTCATTTTTTTCGGTATACGCTTTAGATAACGAACTCGCATCATATCTACTATAAAAAAAGCCATCCTTCCACCATGCAATCCCTGAAAATTTAATTTTCGTTAAGGTCTCAGGCAAGGTCTTCATGGTTTTCGTTTCTTTTATACGAATCACATTCCAATCACTTCCCGATTCACTTAAAACAAATGCTACATGCATTCCATCATTTGATGGTACTGTTTGACTTATTGCAGTTGATCCATCTTCAGATAATTTATTAGGATCGAAATATTGGATTGGCACATATTCCATAGTGCGCATATAATACAAAACGGGTTGATTGTTTTTTACATCGCTCCTATAATAAAAATAACTTTTACCCGCTCTAAATGGCGCTGTGTAATTGACGAAACTCCAATTGCGAATCATTTTCGCTTTCAAACTGTCTCGAAAAGGTATCTGTTTAAGGTAATTCTCTGTAAGGTCATTTTGAATTTTCACCCAAGTGGCTGTTTCTACTGAATGATCGTCTTCCAGCCAACGATATGGATCAGCAACTTTAACTGAAAAATAATCGTCTACTTGGTCAGATTTTCTACTGTTAGGATACTTTAATGGTTGAGCATTGATTTCATGAAAGGAAAATATTGAAAGCAAAAAATATAGAATTGTATGTCGTGTCATAATTTTAAATTGGCTGATGCAAAAGAAACACTATTTTCGTGACTATTCTCTGGAAAATTGACTTAAACTTATAAAATCGGATGAAAATTAACCGAATACCCTTATTAGGAATAGTATTGATCACCTTCTTAGCTTCTTGCGGAAATAAAACTGCATCTAAAACAAATGAAGAAGATGCCAACTTCGAGAAATTCCGCGATTACTTTGTGGAGTCACTTTGGAAAATTAGCCCTTCAGATGCCATTTATGCAGGTTATCATAAATATGACAGTATTTTGATTGCTCCTTCCGCAGAAAATCGTGAATTCGCAATCAAAGAGTATAAAGCTTTAGGTGATAGCATTAAATTATTCGATGAGAAAAAACTGAGTGAATTAAATCGCATCGATCTCTGGATGATGAGGGATAAAGTTGAAGGTAGTATTTGGTATATCAACGAATTTAAAAGTCATGAATGGAATCCCGCAAACTATAATGTTGCTGGTGAGTTCGCAGAGATTTTAAATGGATCTTATGATAAATTAGACAATCGACTTAAAATGTTTTCTCGCCGGTTGGAGCAAGTACCTCTCTATTACAAAATCGCAAAATTGCAGCTAAAAACACCTTCAATAGAGCATACTGATTTGGCAATTTTACAATTAGACGGTTCTGTAGAAGAAGTTTTTGGTAAAAGTCTTAAAGATTCTGTCAATGTTTCTAGTCTTTCTGCAGATGAAAAAGTTAAGTTAATCGCATGGGCTGATACAGCAAAAAAATACATGATCGACTTTTCAGGATGGCTAAAAGTACAACGTAAATCTTTGAATGAAAACAATTCTACAAATTTTAGAATAGGTCAAAAACTCTACGATAAAAAATTTCAATATGATATTCAATCAGGATATACTGCCGAAGAAATTTATCAGAAAGCAATCAAACGAAAAGCAGAACTTCACAGTGAAATGGCGAAAATATCACGACAATTATGGCCCAAGTATTTTGGCAAAACTCCAATGCCTACTGATAGTCTCTTATTAATCCGTAAAGTAATAGATACGCTATCGATAAATCATGTAAATAGAGATTCTTTTCTACAATCTATCGAACAACAAATCCCTCAATTAGTGAAATTTATCAATGATAAAAACTTAATTTACATTGACCCTTCAAAACCATTAGTAGTACGTAAAACTCCTGCATACATGGAAGGCGGTGGTGCTGGTGCATCAATCTCTGCACCTGGCCCTTATGATAAAGGTGCCAATACCTATTATAATGTTTCGCCATTGTCTGGATATACTGCTGAACAAGCTGAAAGTTATTTGCGTGAATACAATCATTACATTTTACAAATATTAAATATACATGAGGCAATACCTGGTCATTACACGCAATTGGTTTACAGTAATCAATCGCCATCACTCGTGAAAAGTGTATTAGGAAATGGCGCAATGGTGGAAGGATGGGCAGTGTATTCGGAACGAATGATGCTCGAAAATGGTTATGGTAACAATGAACCTGAAATGTGGTTGATGTATTACAAATGGCATTTACGTTCTGTTTGCAATACGATCCTCGATCACGAAGTTCATTGTAACGCACTTTCTGAGGAAGATGCTAAAAAGCTTCTTATCAACGGTGCGTTTCAACAAACGGCGGAAGCAGAAGGTAAGTGGCGACGTGTTAAATTAACTCAAGTGCAGTTGGCAAGCTATTATACTGGATTTACTGAAATTTATGATTTACGAGAAGAAGTAAAAAAACGGTTGGGAGATAAGTTTGATTTAAAGAAATTTCACGAGAAATTCCTGAGTTATGGAAGCGCTCCTGTAAAATATATTCGAGAACTTATGCTCGAGGATTTAAAAAATAACAAATAATTGCAATAAATTTCCAAGTTCCCCGACTATTATTGGGTGTTCATGACTTCAAGCAAAACAAACAGTAATAAAACTGTTCATTTAAAATTTTTAATTTACAACGACCTAAATTCTATTCCTGATAATCTAAAATCAGAATTGAATTTGGGTTCGTTGTTGATGAGTGAAAACTATTTCAAATCATTGGAAGCATCTTCAATTCCGGGGATGTCATTTCGGTACGTTTTCCTTCATCATGACAATGAACTTAAAGGATTTTATTATTTCCAAATTATTAATCTTGCAGCAAAAGAATTAGGAAAAATTATTCATCTGGATCCTTACAGTAAAACACTTAATCATTTTTCTGGTGTTATTAATGCTATATTATTTGGTGCCCCAAAGGATAAGCCCCACTATCTTTTGATAGCAGGAAATATGATTATGAGTGGCGAATTTGGGATTTATAATATAGGGAAAGACGAAATAGTTTTCAGTCAATTAAATGATGCTATAAAAGAAGTTACAAAAGCATTAGAAAAAGAGGGGAAAGTAGTTACAACAATTATTAAAGATTTTAGAAATGAAACTGATCAAGTAAAAAAATCGCTTTTAGCAAAATCTTATTCTCTTTTGGTTATGGATCCAGTTATGAAAATGGATTTACATGAAGATTGGAAAATATTCAACGATTATTTGGAAGTATTATCAGCAAAATATCGCTTACGGTATAATAATGCTAGAAAGAAAATTGAATCTGTGACAATTAAAGATTTATCATTCGAAGAAATTTTATCACAAAAAAATAGTATTGATCTATTATATAAAGCTGTCCAAAATAAATCACCTATTCAATTGGTGAAATTCGATTGCAATTATTTATTGGAATTATCTCAAAAGCTAGGTGATAATTTAAAATTCCGAGGCTATTATTTGGATGAAAAAATGATTGCTTTTCTTTGTGGAATAAATACAAAAGATCAATATGAAGCTCATCATATTGGAATTGATTACCAATATAACCGTTCCCATGCTTTATATCTCAATATTTTATACGAGTTTATTGGATTGGCTATTGAGGCGAAATCTAAAAATATTTCTTTCGGTAGAACAGCTATGGAGATGAAAACTACTGTTGGAGCACTTCCTGTTTCATATAATGCTTTTATAAAGTTGAACAATTATATGCTTAATTGTCTTGTAAGGAATTTTCTTCCGTCAGAAGCATCAAACAACTGGACTGCCAGAAATCCATTTAAAGATTTCAAGTAATTCTCGCCTCTCAATAATTGGCATTTATCAATCTTTTCATTCCATTCACATAATAATTTATTGAAAAGGTCTCAAGCATTCTAAATTGTAACATAAATGTTTACTATGAAGAAGCTGTGGGGAATGATTTCCGTAATATTAATCACTTTAGTAGGAAGCTTAAATGCTGATGTTAGTCCTCATTTTTCAAATTATTTCAACCAATTTAAACTACAAACATCAGTTGCTTATCCAAACCCATTTAATCAGTCGACTACCATCTTTTATTCTCCAACAATAAATGAATTTTTAAAAATTAAATTGTACAATAACAAAGGACAATTACTTAGTGAAATATTTGAAGACAATGTTGAAAAGGGAGAATCATATCGCTTTGAATTAGACGGATCAACACTTAGTCCAGGAGTTTATTATTATACCATTGAAGCGAATGGAAACATTTTGCATCAACGTATCGATTTAGTTCGTTAACATTATTTCGAATAAAAAAAGCTTGAATTACATTTTTTATTCCGACCTTGATGATGTCTAATTTAATGAGCTATGAAATATTACAAATTTATTATACTTTTAATTTTATTTTGCAATTCACTTTGCGCACAAAGTTTAAAAAAGGATACGCTTTTTATTCCTGCTGGATTACGTCAATATCAATTTCAACTTGAAAAACCAGTAAAAGCAATTGAACACCTTCAATACGAAAAATCAGGAGAGCCAATAAAAGGATATCTTTCTCCTGATGGCTCCAGAATTATTATGGACAATTATAAAAAAGGACAAAGAGTTAAAGTTGACCTTATTCAGCTTGATGGAATTGTTATTCCACTCATTAAAAGTTCTTGTTTTATTGATCCAATAAATTACACGCTGTAGTCTGACGATGATTACACTACAGAGTGTAATTTTATTTATTTACAACCCTTCAACTTGTTTATCCTTTGGATATTTCACAGAAAAAGAAAGGTTTTTCTTTTGTGTTTCATTAGGTTGAATCAATAAATTCCATTTTACAATTCCTGTTTCTGAATTATAATCTGCGCCAGAATTCTCTCCCATCTTTACCTCAACTTCTTTGGCATTGGAGACAGGTACTTGATCGACTATAGTAATATTTACAGGTACCGTTTTTCCATTTTTAACAGATATAGAATACGTAAAAGAACGCTCTCTACTGCTGCCAAATAATTTCGTTCCACTTAAATCTTTTAGTTTTTCCCTCTTGATAGAAATCCTCTTATCTCTTCCTAAAGAAACTGTTAATGTATCGCCAGTTTGTGATGGATTGAAATAGGTTGCCCCAACATAAGCTCCATCAAAATAAACATTTGCTGATCCTGCTATCAAACTCAAATCTTCCCAATTAGTAATTTTAGCTGTTAAAAAAGCATCAGCATCTAATTTAGGAATCGCCTCGTACATATAGGTAGCCTTCAATTCGTATTTTTGAATATCTACTTGATATTCTTTTCCATCAGAAGGAATAGAGTAGGGGTTCATGATTTCAAAATCACTCGACAATTGATTTTGATTTACTTGTACTTTCACTGATTCCATCTTTGCAGATTTCATTTCCCTAATTGATTCCGTTGCAGCGCCATTCATCATCGGAGCTGACATCGTCGCATCTTTATACATTATCGGACGGTCTACAAACAAGTTTAAATACCATGGATATAATTCTGGTATAATCACACCTTCCGAAGGATTTCCCGTATTTAATTTTAATTTAACATTTTTCCAATCTTCACCAGTATTTTGATTCACTTTTGCTTTGCAAACCAATTCAATTGGACTATTCACATCCTTTGCTCGTAAATCATAAAATGAATACCAACTTGCATTACTTCCAATAACATAACTTAAATCAAAATTCACACTACCTTTTATCTTTGAATCAATGCTAACAATAATATTTCCAACAGGTTGATTTCTTTTAATATTTAACTGCGAAAGCTGCTGTTTAATTTTTTCAATTTGCTCATTTAGTTTTTTCAATTTTAAATTATTTTCTAATAAATCATCTTTAATTGTATTAGACTTTTTATTATAATACTCAATTACCAATTCAAGTTCATCCGCTAATACTCCGTTTGTTGCACCACCAATTGATTTATTCGCCTGAAGTACTATTTGCAATTCATTGAGAGTAGAAATCCTGTTTAATATTTGTTGCGATTTATAGGTTATCGAATCAAGCAATTCTTCGAGCGAAGTAACTTCCTTTGATTTCTTCCTGTCCATCAAATAATTTTGTTGAAAAGAAACATTTAAAATAATGGCATCGCCAAAGCCTTTTAAGGTGATACTTTCTGGATTGATGTAGGGCGAAAGCCCATCAAAAACAACTTCTTGTAATCCTGAATTAACTTGAGCCTTTCCGGTCCGTGAAACCATCGCACCTGTTTGATAAAGCTTCACTTCTTTTATTTCTGAATTATTTAGCCAAATTGGCTCTTGAGAAAAACTTTCCAAACTCCACAAAAACAATAACATGAAAATAATTGATTTTGCAACTTTAAGGGATGTGTACATAGTTTATATTTTTAGTTCCTGAACGGGATGCCATTGAAAAATTTAATCCATAATGCAAAGATAAACTAATTTTAAATTTATATACCGACCTACAATTTTGTCTTTAAATAGAGTGAAAAGTTTACTTTTGTAATGCATGCATTTACAAAAGTTAACGCTATTTAATTTCAAAAATTATCCGGAAGCTGAATTTGAATTTAGCGATCAGGCAAATGCGCTTACTGGTTTAAATGGAAGTGGTAAAACCAATATCCTTGATGCTATCCATTATTTATGCCTCTCTAAAAGTTATTTTCAGTCTGCTGATAATATAAGTATCCGTCATGGCGAAGCATTCTTTTCTATCAATGGTGTATTTAAGTTGGATGATCGTACAGAAGAGATCTTTGTAGGATTAAAATCAGGTCAAAAGAAAATTCTTAGACGAAACTATAAAGAGTACCAAAAACTAGGCGATCATATTGGTTTATTACCAATAGTTATAGTAGCCCCCATCGATCAAGAACTCATTATAGGAGGAAGTGAAGATCGCCGTAAGCTTATGGACAGTATTATTTGTCAATACGACCATCCTTATCTCGACAACTTGATGAATTATAATCGTGCATTGCAACAACGAAATGCCTTTTTAAAGCAAGCTGCCAAAACGGGTATTGATGATATTTCATTGTTACAAATTTGGGATGAACGATTAACACATTATGCAGCGAAAATCTATGAAGCACGGCAACAGTTTATTGAAAGATTTATTCCGTTAGTCAATAAATTTTACGCGTATTTGACTCAAGAAAAGGAAATCGTTAGTGTTCGCTATGATAGTCAATTACATGATGATAATCTTGGAGTATTATTGGAAAAAAATGCGCATCGTGATCGAATTCTTCAATATACAACTTCCGGTACTCATAAAGATGATCTCGAATTATTATTGAATGACTATCCCGTAAAAAGAATTGGATCTCAAGGACAGCAAAAATCATTTGTACTAGCAATAAAACTTGCTCAATTCGATTTAATGCGACAAACAAAAAATGTTAAACCTATTCTTTTATTAGATGATATTTTTGATAAACTTGATTTAAATCGAATAACACGATTAATGGAATTAGTGAATCAAGATACTTTTGGTCAAATTTTTATTACGGACACACAAGAAAAACACATAAAAAATGTTTTCGAATCCATTAATACACCTTTAAAAATATTTAATTGTATTAGTTAAATATTATTTTCCGCTACGTTCAATAATTGTTCTAATAGTATAAAATAGTATTTTAAAATCTAATGCAATCGACATGTTCTCAATATAGATGATATCATATTTTAATCGATGAATCATCTCATCAACATTTTCAGCATAACCATATTTTACTTGACCCCAACTTGTGATACCAGGTCGTACCTTGTGCAAATGACGGTAATGAGGCGCCTGAATCATAATCTGGTCAATAAAAAATTGCCGCTCCGGACGAGGTCCTACTAAGGACATATCGCCAATAAATACATTATAAAATTGAGGGATTTCATCTAAACGAATTTTACGCATAAATTTTCCTACAGGCGTAATGCGATTGTCATGAGTACTGGATAACATCGGTTGGCCATTTTCAGCTCCAACAAACATCGACCTGAATTTAAAAATAGTAAATGGATTACCATGCAGTCCTATTCTTTCTTGTGCAAAAAAGATTGGACCTTTAGATGTAAACTTTATTACCAATGCAGTTACGAGAAAAACAGGCGATAATAACATCAAGAAAAAAATGGATACAACTAAATCAAATATACGCTTCAATGATTGTTGCCAAACAGGCATCAACATCGGATTTATAATTATTAGTGGTGAACCAAAAATCGAAGTCATCTTAACACTTCCAGATAAAATATCGTACATATCAGGCATAATTTTTACGATGACATCTTTGTCTTCCAAATCATTTATGATTCTTCCTATAAATTCATGCTCGGAAGATTCAACAGCAATAATTACTTCTTCAATTTTATACTTTTCAATGATTACAGATAAATCTTCTAATCCATTAAGATGTGCCAATGATTCCTTAAAATATTTCCCATTATTACTATCCACATGTACAAAACCTATAAACTTGTAACCTTGACTTACAGTTTCAGATTCTAGTTCATTAAATAAATTAAATGCGCGTTGATTGCTCCCTATAATAATAGTATTAAATCCAATTTTTCTTCCCTTAATTTTTCTTGAAGTATAGGTAGTAATCGTAAACCTAAAAATCGCAGTAAAACCAAAATGCAAAATAAATAAAGCCAAGAAAATACTATAATAACTCCTGTAAGATACAATAACGTCATCCAGCAATAAAGTGAAGAAAATAATCAATACTCCAATTAATGAAACATAAAAAGTTTGTGCTAATTCTCTTAAACGCGACTTTCTATAGATATCATTATAAGTACCCGCTAAAGCATAAATAGCTATCCATGCTAATGGTAAAACAGATATCCCTAAATAAAAATTTTTATCCGGAATAAATGGGATCTTATATCCATATAAAGCAGATTCAATATCATATTTTCGAAATAGATAAAAGAATCCCCAAGCTAACATCGCTGCAAGCAAGTCGGACAAAACATATTTAAAAGTCTGAAGTGGTTTGTTCATTAAATTAATTGTGAACCAATTTCAGGTTATCAAGATAAACAGTGTTCTGACTAACTCCAACCTGTTTTTGTAACAAAAAGTAAATTTGAAATCCAGTTGCTGTCACGTTATAATC
>JANXSD010000151.1 GCA_025352785.1 Bacteroidota bacterium | reverse complement strand
CCTGTGCACTTATACTGGCGCACAATCATCCTTCAGGAAATTTAAAACCTAGCGACGCTGATATTTCTCTTACCACAAAATTAAAAGAAGGAGGTAAGCTCTTGGAAATTTCAGTACTGGATCATGTCATTCTAACAAAGGAATCATATTATTCTTTTGCTGATGAGGGGATGATGTGAGTAGCAGTTTTAATTTTTTACAATCATCAACTTCTGTGTAGCAATACTTTTTCCTGATCGTATCACACATTGATATAATCCACTTTCTAAAAACGATAAATAAAAATATTGCAAACTGCTCCATGGAGAAAGTGTATTCGTGTATACAATCTTTCCATTTAAATCATACACTTCAAAAATTCCTTGTTTATTTTGAGGAAGCAAATAAATAATTTTAATTAATCCATCTTTACTTGGATTAGGTGACAACTTAAAATTCTGCACTTCATTTTCGTGTTGCTGCAATCCAACATGCACAAGCGTATCACATACACTTCCAATAACAGGACCTAAATAATAATTTGGATGATTTGGTACAGCTCTAAAATTCCAAGCATTTAAAAAGATTGCATGCTGTTGTACATCACAAGCAACACCAGCACTATCAGGATAATTCATTTCGTGGATGTGTTGAGTACCATTTCCCGTAGTGATATAAATCTTACCGTTTGCTGCAAGGTACATATTCATAAATGTGGTGTATAGCCCTTGTATAATGGATGAAAAACCATCAAATGTTGCAACAGTATCAACAGTTAAAGCATTTACGTCAATTTGAAAAATATAGTTGGATGAACATGTATAAAGCAATTTTGAATTAGCCGAAAAAGCTTGACCATATAAATACGAATGCGTGGTTACAGGAATAACATTTGGGTTAGAGAAAATACCTGTGCAACGATCAAAATCAAACAATAACATTTTTTCATCTCTAATAGGAGGATAATATACAGAATAAGCAAATTTATTTCCATCAGGCGAAAAGTCTAGGTGTGAAGCGTTGGAGTAAGCAAATGGAACATTCAATGATTGTGAAGTAACGCTTTGTATTCCATTTGGAGTTAATAGAAATTTAAATATTACATCACTACTTTCCTTTTGAACTACAATCCACCAATCTCTTCCATTTGCATGCTTACAAGCACCAAATCCCCAATTTAAAGTATCTTTAAGAATTGTATCATTCTTAATAGTAACGCCTCCTAATCCACTATCTAGTTTCATGTCAATGATAGTTTGCATTATTTCATAAGCTGATACAGTAACACCATTATCGAAATATGTATGATGAAAAAGGATATATTTTGAAGTGTCGCTAGGAAAAGGTAATATTAAATTCGCATAAGGAAGAAGTAATCCGTCTGGATTCGCTACAGTTACAGAACTTGGATTTAAACCACTTCCATTTTGCATCGTATCGCCAGTAGCATTAGCAATCCAAACACCATTACTACTCATTAAAAAATTCCCATTGTTATCACAGATATTTGCTTGAGTTGCTTCAAATGGCATTTTCCGAAGTTCGGTTTGTAATGTATATGAACTTGAATCAAAGTAGATTCTAGCTTTATCGTAATTAAAAGGATAATAGCCCAACAACCACTGATGATTATACCCTTGCCCAATTAAAGTGGATAAGTTAATTATTATAAGAAGTGTTGAAATTAATATTCGCCTACTCATTTTATCAGTATCAATTTTTTACCATTTATTAAAATACCATTGCTATACAATTTAACTTGATAAAATCCTGATGGGTATTTTTTGGTGTCTATTATTAAATGATTAGACGATATTAGATTTTCTTTCTCATAGATCGCTTCGCCAATTGAATTTATCAATACAATTTTGATTTTTTCATCATTGTAATTTTGCAATATTACTTCCACTTGTTCATTTGCTGGGTTGGGATTTAAAGTAAAGTCAAACTTCGAGCTTATTTCATCATGTTTTAATCTCTGAATCCCTTGACTTAAACAAACTTCGTCATCATCATAGATAATATCAGTATTTAATAAATGCATAAAATACCTTGCACGATAAACAGCTCGTCCTCCTTGATACGGACACTGTTGAGCAATCTCCAATATGGTTGAATAGTTCGGCA
>JANXSD010000150.1 GCA_025352785.1 Bacteroidota bacterium | reverse complement strand
ATTTCTTCAAACAAACTATTAATTTCCTGCATCGAACTAGGTGTTTTTAACTGCATAAGAAATACACCTCCGTTTTCATGCTCACTAAGCCATCCCGCATAATGATACCAAAAAAAAGTAATTATTAATGACAGACTCAGTGGGATTGCAGTAAGTTTTATTTTTCCTGCCGCCGCCATATTATCCGAACGCCAGTATTTTATAAGTGGTAACATAACAAAAATTACTACAATACTTATTGCAGCTGTAAGTTTAATAAGTGTTGCAAGTGCGAAGAAAAATCCAATCAAGATAAGAAATAATATCCGAGGTGATTTAAGATAATTGAAGAAATAATACCAACCAATTATAAGAAATGCCAGTGATGCAATATCAGGGATAAAGCTTGCAGCATAATATGTAAACACGGGGCTGGCCAATATAATTAATGGCGGGAATAGTGATACGTAAAACGAATTAGTAAGTCTAAAAGTCAAACGAAATAATACTATTAAACCTGACGTTGTCAATAACAACATTATTAACCTGTACCAAATTTCATTAAATCCAAAAATTCTATAAAATACCGCAGCAATATAATTAACAATTGGAAATTCCATTCCTGTTATGCCTGATTTTTCTCTTGTTTCGTGAACTCTTGGTAGAAAAAAATTCATCGAATCCTGAGCGTAATTGCGCGCAACAGAAGCACGATCACACATCGCCCACATATGAACTGATACTGGTCTTAACTTTAACACTGAAAAAAGCCCAACATATAAATAGATTACTACGATTATGGCAGTAAAAATGAATGTGCCCTTTTTCAAAGAAGTTCCGTCATTATTTTTCATAAATAAATTCATTCTTATAAAGGATTAACTAAGTGGTTATAATTTTAATAAATATTTTAAGTGCTAATTAATTTCAATTTCTAATTGATCTTTAGTTCGAATGATCCGTTGCGCTTATCTACAAATTCAAGTGTTAAATGATTATTGATTCGAATTATCATTCACATTACTATCTTCAACAATATACAATGGTCTGTTCCGAACATTTGCACTCATCCTACTCATATATTCTCCAATAATTCCAATACTTATTAATTGAACTCCTCCAATGAATAATACAGCAAGGATTAAAGATGTCCAACCAGGAACATAGTCTTTCGAGATGAAACGCGCATATAATGCATAAAGACTAAGCAAAAAGGTAATCCCAGAAACAAAAAAACCAGTCATTGTTGCAAATTTTAAAGGCAAATTTGAAAACGAAGTGATTCCATCCAATGCTAGTCGAATCATTTTCTTGTATGTATATCCCGTTTCACCTGCGAATCTTTCATCGCGATCATAAAGAACGTACGTTTGCTTAAAGCCAACCCAAGCTATTTGTCCGCGCAAATACTTTTGTTGTTCGGGCATATCCTTAAGGACATCTACAATTTTACGATCCATGATTCGGAAATCACCAGTATCAATAGGAATTTTTATGGAAGTTATTTTAGTAAGTATTCGGTAAAAAAGTTTTGCAGTAAATTTCTTGAAAAAACTCTCTCCAGCTCTAGTCTTTCTTCTTGCATAAACAACTTGAAAACCTTCTTGCATTTTATGGTACATTTCGGGAATAATCTCCGGAGGGTCTTGCAAGTCTGCATCAATAATTACAACAGCATTCCCTTTAGATGCATCAATACCTGCAGTAACTGCAATTTGATGACCGAAGTTTCTACTGAAATTTATAAAACGAACGGAATTATCATTGCTCGCTAATTCTCTAATTAACTCCATTGACTTATCACGACTCCCATCATTAATGAAAATAAATTCATAGGATATGGATAATTCAGAAACAACTTTCTTTAGTCGTTCAAATAGAATTGAAATGTTCTTTTCCTCGTTGTAAATTGGAATAATGACAGTAAGATCCAAGCTCATTATTAAATCAATAAATTATTAAACAGAATACTAATTGTTGCCCCGAAGATAGCTGCTATAGCAATATTAATCCTCAAGCAATGAAACAATTGAGAATATATTATCCAAATTAATTAAAAAATGCAGCAAATTAACGTTTTACTATTTCTACTCTTTTCAGCTTATAACAAACCATCACCTTTGCGCCATCAACACTTAAACTATATATTTCGTTGCTATATGGATATTCCCATTTCATCCAACGATAGTTGCCAATAAAGTAATTTGCATTGTTTATATCATCTTCAAAAATAATTCTTTTACGTTCATTAATGGGAAGCAATACAGCGTTCAATTTACCTGGATAAGTATCAACCTTCACATGGATTTCTGCGTTATGATCTAATTTAACAAGGAATTCGAGCGCTTTACGATAGGACAATCCCCAGTAATCTAAATCCATTTTTAATCTTGCATCTCCAGTACTTTTATATTTCAGTTTATTAAAATATAAATTTTCATAAGGATGCAATTGAGCCATTGAAATAAAGGATGGAAGATAAAGAAGTGTAAGTAATACATAAAATATCTTCTTCTTAAAAAGAGAAAGTTTATTGGTTAATTTATAGATGGCAAAACAGATTAAAGCCACCAAAGGTGCGTGCAAAAAAAAGAGATGTCGCCAACCATCGTAAACAACAGATTTTAAAAGAATAATCAAAACAATTGGAAGAAACAAATACATTGCAAATACAACATTTGTTCTTATAAGTTTATCCCACCTAAATCTAAACTTGATAAATTCATACAGCACAATAAAACAACCAATAAGACAAAGTACTAAAGTAATTACAGGTGTTGTAAGACCAATCCAAACTGGCATATAGTGCCAAGGAATATTTTTCTCGGAAATAAATTCGCCAAAATATAAAATGTCTTTGTTCCAATGGAAATGACTAATTTGAATCCATGCATTTTCAAATTCAATTATTGGACTATGCCATAAAATTGGCCAAAATAATATTGTT
>JANXSD010000136.1 GCA_025352785.1 Bacteroidota bacterium | reverse complement strand
GGATGGATTACAAAAGATTCATCACTTAATAATCCTTTTTCAAGAACGTATTCCGAAAACTTTACAGGCAGAACTACTGTTGAACCTTTTGATGGATTAAAAGTGGAGTTAACTGCGAATAGAACCTATAGCACTAACCATTCTGAATATTTTAAATATGATAATGCGATTCAAGATTTCCAACATCAAGGATTAACAGAATCAGGAAATTTTAGTACATCGATCATCTCTATTCAAACAGCATTTGTAAAAGATGATCCAACTACTTATTCGAATCCGGTTTTTGAAGAGTTTAATACTAATAGGAAAATAATTTCGCAACGTTTAGCCGCCGACAATTTTATTAATTCGATAGGATTAGCTCCTCCAGATAGTTTTGGTGTTGTGTATAATGATGGATACTCAGGAACTCAACAGGAAGTATTAACATTAGCATTCTTGTCAGCTTATACTGGTAAGTCTGCAAAAAGTATTAGTACCAATCCGTTCACAAAAATTCCAATTCCAAACTGGCGAATAACGTATGATGGCTTATCGAAACTTCCACTCTTTAAAAGATTATTTAACACGGTAAATTTAAGTCATAGCTATCGTTCAACATTCAACATTAATTCGTTTAGCCGAAATTTAAATTATGTTGATGGTGAACATGAATCAGCGCGTGATGCTAGTGGAAACTTCATAGCACAAAAAGAGATTGGTCAAGTTTCTATCTCAGAACAATTTGCCCCTTTAATTGGTGTTGATGTTACGTGGAAAAATAATATTCAAACAAGAGTTGAATTTAAACGTGATCGCAATGTTTCTCTTTCGTATGCAGGAGTTCAAATTACTGAAGTAAAAGGAAATGAACTTACATTAGGATTTGGATATCGTTTACCTAGTTTTAATCTTCCATTTAAAGTGAATGGAAAAACAAAACGAATGCCCAACAACAGTATTAATTTAACTGCTGATGTTAGTGCTCGAAGAAACATTACAATTATTCGTCGATTGCTTGAAGGTGTTAATCAACCAACAGCAGGATTATATGTTTACTCTATTAAATTTGCTGCCGATTATACTGTCAACGAACGCGTAAACTTGCGTATGTTCTACGAGCAAACGGTAAACAAACCAGTCATCTCCACTTCTTATCCTACATCAAATATTAATGCAGGATTCGAACTTCGATTCTCCTTGTCACAATAAATTGTATTTTATATTTTTACCAAAATAACTAACCATGAATATTCCAGCAGAACTTAAATACACAAAAGATCACGAATGGATTCGTATCGAAGGTGACATCGCATACATCGGAATCACTGACTTTGCACAAGGCGAATTAGGAGATATTGTATATGTAGAAATTGAAACTGTAGGTGAATCAGTAGCGCAAGAAGCTATTTTTGGAACAGTAGAAGCTGTTAAAACGGTATCCGATTTATTTATGCCATTAAGTGGAGAAGTTCTTGAAATAAATCCGAAGTTAGATAGTGAACCTGAGTTGGTAAATAAAGATCCTTATGGTGATGGATGGATGGTAAAGATTCGTCTCAGTGATGTATCACAGGTAGACGGACTTCTCGATGCAACAAAATATCAAGAAATCATTGGTGGTTAATACAAACTCATCTCATTTTTTAAAATATAACTGGCCTGGCATTAGCTGGGCTTTGTTTATTTTTATTCTTAGCAGTATTAGTCCGCCATCATTCAAGATTCCCGATCTCTTCGATTTATTTGCTCCTGATAAGGTGGTCCATTTTTTCTTTTATGCAATACTGGTAATACTTCTAACAAGAGGATTTCGACAAATGCCTCCTGGAAGAATTGTGAGAAATCAATTTTCAATCGCGTTTTTTTCCTCCGCAATCTATGGTGGATTGATAGAGCTTTACCAGGGTTTTTTTCTTAGTGATAGGACTGGTGACTGGGTCGACTTCCTCGCAAATTGCGTTGGTGTAACAATCGGTTGGTTCTCTTTCAAATTGTATGATAGCTTGTTCAACAAATAAATTTTTCTTACTAAATTTATAGTTGACAATTTTATTTGACAGGATGATTTTTGTACTCTTGAAATTTAATTTTTGATTTACAAGGATTTTAATATACTGTTTGCTTTGCCATTAATTAAAATTGCCCAACACCTTCATTTACCATTATTGCACAGCTGTATTTCTTTTCATGAAACCCGATAATTATTTCTACGTATAAGATCGATTAATATAATTCTTAAAATAATATGATCGCGCCATCAAATCCAGAAAACGAAACAACGAGATTAAACAATCTTGTCAATTATCAAATATTAGATACAATTCCAGAATCAGATTTTGATGATATCACATCCTTAGCTTCAGAAATCTGTAATACACCGATCAGTTTAATCTCTTTAATTGATAAAAATCGTCAATGGTTTAAATCAAATAAAGGTCTTCCTATTACAGAGTCACCAAGGGATATTGCCTTTTGCGCGCATGCCATAAACCGACCGAATGAAATTATGATTGTTACGGATGCGAGGACAGATTTGCGATTTATAGATAATCCATTTGTAATTGGCGATCCCAAAATTGTTTTTTATGCGGGAGCGCCATTAGTTAGTCCTGAAGGATTCACTCTAGGGACACTTTGCGTAATTGATACCATGCCACGAATACTTTCTGAATTTCAATTAAACGCATTAAGAACACTTTCTAATCAAATTATAAATCAATTCTCAATAAGAAAAAAGAATCATGAACTTTTATTAGCACAAATAAGTTTAGAAAAAACTAACGAAGAGCTTAGCAGGTTCACGCAAGTAGTTGCTCATGATCTTAAGTCGCCGTTACATGCAATTGGATCATCAATAGAGATCCTAAAAAACAATGATAATATCTCC
>JANXSD010000110.1 GCA_025352785.1 Bacteroidota bacterium | reverse complement strand
CAAATGGAGAAAGCCGCTTTTTAATTTCCAAATCGATTTATATTATTGTTCTTTGATCTTATAGTTGTACTTCATAAAGTTTGAATTAAGAAGATACTACCAATTATATCGCTAAACTGATTGAATCTACTTGTTTTTTTGCACCACTACTTCTTTAAAAAATAGGCAAGGCTTTTCCGTGTTTTCTTAAAATCAACTTGGTAAAAAATCACTTTGTTTTTCAGACTAAATCAAAAATACACTTGGTATGATTAATCCAAATACATTAATGATTTCACACCTGAAATACGATCAACAGTAAATCCTTCAGCGAAATCATATCCAGCAGGTCGACCAAACTCTATTGATCGACTGATAACAAATTCTAAAAATTTTTCTGATGATATTACCGTTTCTGGCTCTTCAGAAGCTGGATTATAAAATTGTGATTTATATGCTTTCACGGCTCTCATTTTCTGGTCAATAAAATCCGTAATATTTACAACAAAGTCCGACTTTAAATATCTATCTTGAATATAATGATAAACAGCTTTTGGTCGCCATGGTGTTTGCTCATTATTCTCATTTTCCCAAAAAGTTTCTATTTTTCGCAAGCCCGATAAAAAGCTCGCATCCTTAATGAGTTCACTACCCTTTCCATGATCAATATGACGATCATTTATGGCATTACAAATTATTATTTCTGGTTGATAAAATCGAATATACTTTATCACCTCCAACTGATGTTGTTCATCATTTAAAAAAAAGCCATCACGAAAAGCGAGATTTGCTCTGAATTCAATTCCTAAAATTTCACTTGCATTTGCTGATTCCTCGTCGCGTTCAGTTGCTGATCCTCTAGTGCCCAGTTCTCCTCGAGTTAGGTCAACAATGCCAACCTTACGTCCCATTGAAACTTCACGTGCAATAGTTCCACCTGCGCCTAATTCAACATCATCGGGATGCGCTCCGAATGCCAGTATATCTAATTTCATAACCAACTAATAATTATACAAAGTTAGTTTTAAAAGGCTGCCAGAAAAATATCACCTTTGCAAAATGCAATTACTCATACGTCAAGTAAAGCAGCTTATAGAACATGAAATTCGAATAGAGCTTAAAAACAAGCAAGCACTTGGAAGTTTAGTCGTTTATTCTGTTTCTTCTATTTACATATCTTACCTAGCTTTTCGCCAAAATATTGACCCCGTAACTTGGAATGCACTTTTCTGGATTATCATGCTTTTTGCAGCTACAAATGCAGTAGCGAAAAGCTTTTTACAAGAAAGCAAGGGAATACAGCTTTATTATTATACCTTATTAAATTCAAGAGCCGTTATACTTTCCAAAATAATCTATAATATTTTATTACTTACAACTTTAGGACTTTTAAACTTCTTCTGCTATTGGATACTTTTTAATACAACGATAGCAGATCCTATACAATATTTGATAGGAATATTTTTAGGGAGTATGGGACTTTCAGCAATATTGACATTAGTTTCTGGATTAGTTTCACGAGCTAATAACAGTGCTTCATTAGTTGCGATACTTGGATTCCCATTACTATTTCCGCTTTTGATAAGTATACTTAAATTTTCTAAAAATGCCATGGATGGATTAGGATGGTATGTAAATCAGCCTTATTTCATCGTCTTGATCTCTTTGAATTTAGCTGTCATTTTACTTTCCTACCTCTTATTTCCCTACCTTTGGAGAGAATAAAATTAAAGAAAATTGAAAGTTGGATTATCAAGAAAATGGTGGTGGAAAATACTTGCCCTACTATTATTAATGTACACTTTTGTAATGGGTTTTTTAGGGCCAGTTCCTGCTCTTCCAATCATCAACGAAACAATCCGAAACCTTTATTTCCATGTGACCATGTGGATGGCGATGTTTTTAATGATGATATTAAATGTAATTTTTGGGATACGTTATTTAAATGGTTCAAAATTAAAAGATGATCTTATTGCTGAAGAAAGTGCGCGAATTGCCATTCTCTTAGGAACAGCTGGGTTAATTACTGGAATGGTTTGGGCAAATTTCACTTGGGGAGCTCCATGGGTTAATGATCCACAACTAAATGGAACGGCAGCGACGATGTTGCTATATGCTGCTTATTTCCTGCTTAGAAACGCTGTCATCGATCCAGTTAAGCGTGCAAGATTATCTTCCATTTATAGCATCTTTGCATTTGTGATGATGTACGTTTTTATCATGGTATTACCTAAAATGACTGACTCACTTCATCCTGGGAAAGGAGGAAATCCAGGCTTTAATAAATACGATCTTGACTCAAATATGAGGATGGTTTTTTATCCGGCAGTAATTGGATGGTGTTTGTTATCAATATGGTTAATGAGTTTGCGTGTTCGATTACGATTAATAGAAAAACAAATAGCTACCAACTAATGAAAACATTAAAAACTGGAATATTTTTTTTTATTTTACTTGTTATTGCACTGCCAACAAATGCACAAAATACATTGATGGCTGAAACAATGCGCTCCGAAGGTAAAATTTATGTTGTAGTCGCCGTGGCATCCATTGTAATTATTGTTTTAAGTGTTTTCATGATTAATCTTGATAGAAAAGTATCGAGGATAGAAAAGAAAATTAATTCAAAGTAAGTTTTAAATCAAGAAAATTAGTCAGATGAAGAAAATGCATATCATAGCTATTGTTGTTATTGCGGTAGCACTAGCTGTAATTGTTAGTACCATAAGTAATTCAAGTACCTACGCACCATTTAGAGATGCAATGAATCATCAGGGCAGCACTTTTCATATTGTTGGTAAAGTAAATAAATCAAAGGACTTTATTTACAATCCGGAGGTAAATGCAAATCTCTTTGGATTCTACTTAATAGACAATGAAGGAACAGAGAAAAAGGTGCTTTACGATGGTGCTAAACCACAAGATTTCGAACGTGCCGAGCAAATAGTAATCATTGGCAAAATGGAGGGTGATGAATTTCATGCGTCACAAGTATTAATGAAGTGTCCCTCTAAATACAATGGTAACCAAGCTGATCAAATGAAAGTTGCAAGCATTTCAACAAAATAATTTCAAATAATAATTAAACCAATTAAAAGAATGGTTTAAACAGATAATTATATTCTTACAAGCGGAAATCGGTATTCACATTCTATGGAAATTCAATATGTTGGCGAGCATTTAAGTTATGGTAAATTAGGAAATGGATTTATAGTATTATCATTTACAGCTGCATTGCTTTCTGCAATTTCATTTCTCATAAGTGTATATAGGAAAAAGGATGATAAGGCTGTTTGGTTGAAAATAGCAAGAATGAGTTTTGCGATGCATGCAATATCTGTATTCTCTGTTATAGGCATCCTATTTTTCCTTATTCACGGTCATTTTTTTGAATACTATTATGTGTGGCAACATTCGAGTACTATCCTACCTGTAAAATACATGTTCGCATGTTTCTGGGAAGGTCAGGAGGGATCATTTTTATTGTGGACCTTTTGGCATGTAATACTTGGAGCAATAATTATTAGAAAAGGCAGTGAATGGGAATCACCTGTAATGGTAACAGTAATGTTGATACAGGTATTTCTTGCATCCATGATTTTAGGCCTTACATTTTACGGAATTAAAATTGGCTCCAATCCATTTATTTTATTAAGAAACCATCCTGACTTTGCAAACCTTCCGTTCATACACCTTCCAGAATATTTAAGTAAAATAAAAGATGGCAGAGGATTAAATCCACTTCTTCAAAATTATTGGATGGTAATTCATCCACCTACATTATTCTTAGGATTCGCATCAACAGCTATTCCATTTGCTTTTGCGATGGCAGGATTGATGGTAGGGAAAGTTAGAGAATGGGTAAAACCTGCATTGCCTTGGGCGTTTTTTAGTGTGATGATATTAGGAACTGGAGTTTTGATGGGTGGAGCGTGGGCTTATGAAGCATTAAGTTTTGGAGGCTTTTGGGCATGGGATCCTGTAGAGAATGCAAGTTTAGTTCCTTGGTTGACATTGGTTGGTGCAGCACATGTAATGCTGATTAATAAAAAGAATGGATCTTCATTAGTGAGTAGTTTCATTTTAACAACTCTTACATTTTTATTAGTCCTCTACTCTACTTTTCTGACAAGAAGCGGAATACTTGGAAATACTTCCGTTCATGCATTTACTGATTTAGGAATGAGTGGGCAATTACTTTTATATATGGTGTTTTTTGTTTTCATGGCCATTGCATTATTAATTTACAATCGTAAAAAAATAAATCCCTTACAAGAAGAAGAAAAAATTCAAAGTAGGGAGTTTTGGATGTTTATGGGAATGCTCGTATTGGTGATCTCAGCCGTACAAATTACGATTACAACATCGATACCCGTTATAAATAAAATAGTAGGAAGTAAAATGGCTCCTCCTGCCAATGCCATTGACTTTTATAATTCCTGGCAAATACCACTTGCGGTTGTCATAAGTTTATTAATTGCAATTGGACAATTTTTTAAATGGAGAGATAGTAACATGAAAGATGTTATTAAAAAAATTGCATTATCATTTATTATTTCCATCCTTGTAACTGCACTTTTAGAATATTCATTCCGCTTTGAAAGATATCAATACATCATGTTACTCTTTTCTAGCATTTGGGCATTTGTAGCGAATTTTGATTATTTAATTAGAATTATAAAGGGGAAATTACCCTTTTCAGGAGCGAGTATTGCGCACATGGGAATTGCACTTATATTATTAGGATCGTTAATTTCCAATACGGAAAAAACTATAATAAGTCGTAATATGTTGAATGTTGATTTAGGAAAAGATTTTTCAAATAAAGAAAACATATTATTATACCGCAACGATACACTTGCAATGGGGGAATATTATGTCACTTACAAAGGCAAAGAAAAAGTAGGTGTGAATATTTATTATGAAATAGAATATTTTAAAGCCAATCATGAAACTGGTAAACTTGATAAGGCATTCTCCTTAAAACCACTTGTTCAAATTAATGATCGAATGGGAAATGTTAGTGAGCCAGCAACGAAACGATTTATAAACCGTGATATTTATACTCATATTACCTATGCTGAATTAGAAGATAAAAATGCACCTGTTGATGATGGTGAATATAAAAAACCTTCTACTAAAACGCTTTCAGTAGGAGATACAATAATTACCAGCAATAGCCTCGTAACTTTTATGTCGCTAAATAAATCTCAAGATAAGAAATCTCTTTTCCTAGAGGACACTGACATTGCTGTTGGGGCACAATTAAGTGTTGTAGATGTAAATCGAAAAGTTCATTTAGCTCAACCAATTTTTATTATTAAAGGATCAAATATCTATACGAAGGAATCAGAAATTACTGAACTTGGATTAAAGTTTGGATTTAGCAAAATTTTACCTGACAGTAATAAGATTGAATTGACCATATTCGAAAAGAAATCAAACAGTCGAGAATTTGTAATTATGAAAGCGATAATTTTTCCTGATATAAATATTCTATGGATTGGAGCAATACTCATGATTATTGGAACTTGGTTAGCTATTGTCAAGCGCATAAAAGATTTAAAAATCTCTAAATAAAAATATCACGGTCATGAAAAAACCCTGTATCGGTATTATTGGTTCAGGAAACATGGCCTTTTGCCTTGGGAAAGGATTGACGCAATCAGGTTATAACATTACGGAAATTTATAGTAGAAATACTAAGGAGGGAAAAAAATTATCCAAAATTATTTCATCAAAATCCTTTTCAAAAATTGAAGAATTAGAAGGAACGGCTGACATCTATTTATTTTGTTTACAAGATGATTCGATACAAACTGTCGCAAAGCAATTTCCATTTAAAAATAAGTTATGTGTGCACACATCCGGAAGTATGTCGATTTCTATTTTAAAGAAAGAATTCGACAATTGCGCTGTATTTTATCCTGTTCAAAGTTTTAATAAAGGTATTAATTATGATTGGTCAGCAATTCCTATTTGTATTGAAGGTTCCTCAGATAATAATAAAAATAAAATCACCCAATTAGCAAAAAAATTAAGTAAGATCGTTTTCAATCTTAATAGTGAAAAGAGAAGAGACTTACATTTAGCAGCTGTCTTTGCTAATAATTTTTCAAATGCCTGTTTTCAAATGGCTGCTGAAATTTTGAATAAATCAGAAATTCCATTTTCTATACTACGACCGCTAATTTTGAGCACTGCAACAAAAGTTCAATTAAGTGATCCTAAGTTGATACAAACTGGGCCAGCTATTCGTCATGATGAAAAAGTTTTAAAAATGCATGAGCAGCAATTAAAGTACGACAAAGATCTTTCAAAAATTTATAAGCTTATAAGTAAATACATTCAACATAAGGAATAAAAAATACTACTTACTCCCACCGTAAGGAAACATTTTATTGAAATAATTTAACTTTGATTGAGTTGCACCTTGAGGAAAAACTCCATAATTCGCAACTCTAATATCTTCAATCGAATAAAATGAAGTTGGATTAATTTCTTCAATTAAGGATTGAACAAATTTTATATCTTTCCGTTTCACCACAGTCAGAATGATTTTAACTGGACTTTTACTTCCATGCCCATCAATTGTTGTAACTCCAAAATTTTTATCAACTAATGCCGCAATTAATCTATCAGGATCCTTTTGAATAATGATACGAATTACTTGCATTCCTAATGCTAATCGTTCTTCAATTTTAATTCCAACAAATATGCCCATTGAATACCCCCCTGCATAAGCAAAAAAGCAAGCAGGATTTTGTAGGTTTTTCATAATTTGACTTATTGCGATCAACCAAATCAATACTTCAAAGAATCCTAAAAATGGAACTATATATTTCACTGATTTTGACAAGAGAATATTCCGCAAAGTTGCTAGCGTCACATCACACATACGTGCTAGGAAAATAAGCAGAGGCAAAATACACCAATTAAATAAATCAGAACTTAAGAAATCTTTACTTATCATTTTCCATTATTAATTCATTAACCAAATGAGGAACTGCTTTTCCAGCAGTGTCTCTAATAATTCGAAGATTTGATATTTCATCGAAAGGTAAAGATACAGGATCTATTAAATATTTTTTAGCGCTATTATTTGCATACATGATTAACCCTGCTGCAGGATAAACTAATAGAGAAGTACCAATGACAATAATAATATCTGCACGTTGCACAATTGGAATAGCATTTTCGATTTCAGGAACTTGTTCACCAAACCAAACAATATTGGGTCGTAATTGACTTCCTAGCTCACACACATCCCCCAATTTCAATTCCCATCCTTTGATAGGATAGATAAGTTTAGGATTCTTTGTACTTCGTGATTTTAGTATTTCACCATGTAAGTGCAAAACATTTTTCGACCCTGCTCTTTCATGTAAATCGTCAATATTTTGAGTAATTATATTCACGATAAACTTGTCTTCTAGAGCTACAATTGAAGTATGTGCTTTATTAGGTTTAACCTCCAATACTTGTTTTCGTCGTTGATTATAAAACTCAAGTACTAGTAATTGATTCTTATACCAAGCTTCAGGAGTTGCTACATCTTCGATTTTATAATTTTCCCAAAGACCATCAGCATCCCGAAATGTTTTGATACCGCTCTCAGCGCTTATCCCTGCTCCGGTAAGAATTACAATCCGCTTCATTAATTACTAAATATAAAAGCAAATTTAAAATTTAAATCAGGATTTCTAATTACAATAAATATATTTTATGAACTTGTATAAGTTCAAATCATCTTATTCAAAAATATCTGCTTATAGAATTACAGAATCATTAGGGAAACTATAACCACGTAATAACTCCTCAACACTCATTCTTTTTTTACCTGAAACTTGAATTTCCTTGATTGATATAAAACCATCAGAAGCACTTATTTTAATAAAAGTTTTCCCATCAGTAATTAATTCATGAGTTAAAACAGTCCCAGCGGATTCCTTTAAACTTTTAAAAATCTTAATAGATTGAACTGACTCATCTGGTAATTTAATTTCAAAAAAAGCACCTGGGTAAGGGCTTAATCCTCTTATTTGGTTGTATAAATATGAAATACTTTTATTGAAATCCAATTTACAATCATCTTTAAATATTTTAGGAGCTAATTTTAATTCACTTTTTTGTTTAATTAAAATATCTTGTTCAAAAGGATGAACATTATTCGTTTCAATCGCTTTTACTGTTTTCAAAACCAAACCGGCCCCAATTTCCATCATTCGATTATGCAATTCACCTCCAG
>JANXSD010000059.1 GCA_025352785.1 Bacteroidota bacterium | reverse complement strand
GGTGCGAAGTTGTAAAACAAATCACTAATAGAATGAACTCTTGAATCAATAAAAATTAATACCAAATGCAAATATATTTTAGTCCAAAGATGCGATGTAATTTTTTTATCAAGACGATTTAAAAAATCGTTGCATAGCCTTAGCCTACGGAACTATTTTTTTAAGAAGTATTGATGAAAAAGGACAAGTAGATTGGACTAAAATATATTGGCTGTTGGTATAAATCATGAATAAAAGCTGTGGCGAGGAATAATGTTATTAAGATCGCCGAAATACTGGTTGGAAGGTAAAACCACCCCCATGGTCGGAATGTGATTTTCATGATCGTTCTTTTTTGAATTATTATAGTAGCTGCAAGTTTAATGCAGAACTCAGAAATAGCAAGAAAATTTTATTTTCCTTTAAGTTTATTTCCTAAAAGCACAAACTGCTCCCAACTCAAGGCTTCCGCTCGTAGGTCAAGGAATGGTATTGCGGAGTAATCAACAGGCAGAACCGATCGCAAAGCATTTCGCAACGTTTTTCTACGCTGATTAAACGCAAGTTTTACTAATTGTTTAAAATACACTTCATCAATACCTAATTCGGTACGTTCATTTCTTGTAACACGAATTATAGCAGATTTTACTCGAGGTGGAGGTATAAATTGTTGTTCATGAACTGTAAACAAATATTCCATTTCAAACCAAGGTTGTAAGAGCACACTTAAAATTCCATAGTCGCGATTTCCTGGCTTTGACGCAATTCGTTCTGCGACTTCTTTTTGGAACATACCCACCATTAATGGAATCTTATCTTTATTTTCAAGAATACGAAATAGTATTTGTGTGGAAATATTATAAGGAAAGTTTCCGATGATAGCAAATTGATTTTTAAAATGATCGTCAAAATTCATTTGCAAGAAATCACCTTCGATAATTCTATCTTTTAATTCCACAAAATTAGTTTTTAGATAGGCCACAGAATCTCTATCTAATTCAATTACTTTTAAGTTGACATCCGATCTTTTCAATAAATATTTTGTTAGCACTCCCATTCCAGGGCCAATCTCCAAAACATCTTTACAGTTTTCCTTAAGCTGCAGCGCATCAACAGTATCCGAAGCAACAGTTTCGTCTTTTAAAAAATGCTGTCCTAAAAATTTCTTAGCTTTTACTTCGGTATAGATTTTCATTGAATCACCTCTAATAAAGTACGAAAAGCAACGAATTTATCTTTGTAACGAGCGGCATGTACTGCTTGCATCTCTGTTGCGAAATTCTGTTTATATTTCTCATACTCATTCATGCTTTCACAATGATATTGCACAGCATAACTTATTCCACCTGAATGCTCATCGGCAATTAAGCGATAGATGTGATTTTCTAAAAACAAGCCTGTATTTAACACTTCAGGAATGTGAACATCGATCATCCATTTCAACCATTCCTCTGCAACATCATTATCGATGTTGATTGTTACATTATAAATAATCATCCTCTATTTAATTTACTTTATCACCTCTCAAAATTCGGAATCGTTTTCTTGCATCTACAACATATAAACTTCCTGGATATTTAGTGATCAACTGTTCATACAACACCTTTGCCTTGTCTTTGTCGTTGAGATTATCTTCATTGATTACTGCTAATTGAAACAGTGCGTCATCAGCTAAAATGTCTTCCGGATATTTATCGATAATATCTTGCAGGAACGGTACCGCAGCATTAAACTTTCCTTCTTTCTTCAAAATCTGTGCTTTCTTATACCACACTTCATCCGTTAAAGAATTATTAGGAAATAATTTCAACAAACTATCTAACGCTAAAAATGCTAGGCTATCCTTGTTTTGAAAACTCAATAAATCAGCATGTGCATAAAGCAACAATGCATCAGTAGTTGTATCTTCATTTGTATTGTCGGAAATCAAAAGGCCGAGCGCTAACGCATCATTCGAAATAAGTTGTGAAGTTGCCGCTTTCAAAACGCTTAACTGACCTTTTGCCCATTCAAATTCGCCTAGGTAATACGATAATCGTGCATTTCTAAATTTAGCTTCACGGCCAGTAGCATCATTTTTAAAGTCTTTATCAACTTGTCCGTAAAGTAATGCCGCATCCCAAACTTGACCTGAGAAAACATAAATATCTGCCAACTCCAATTTGCAATCAGCAATAAATTGACTGCCCATATTGGGAAAGTCAAGTGTTTCTAAAAGTAGGGCAATCGCTTCATCTGTTTTATGCAAATAAAATGCTTCCAGATGCGCGTATCCGCGAATGATTGGTGCTGTAGTGACATTCTTTCCTAACTCATTTAAAGTCGTGTTGTAATCACCTTCTAATTTCAATAAATCAGCATGTGTATATGTTCCTGAATTAGTGATACGAAGATTAACAGCATTTATTAATTCCATCTTTGCAATCACATAATTTTTATTTTCCTTTCCCTTATCCACCACATATTGAAAACATTTTTCAGCAGTTTCATATTCTTGATTATTCACACAAAGTCTTCCTAAAGAAATCGGACGATCACCACTTTCACTTAAGCGATTATCGAGTGATTTAGCTTGAATAAATGCAGATTCATAATCCTTTTCTTGCAAGAACAACCAATATAAAAATTCGCTATAACTTGTTTCTTGAGGATTTTTTTGAATCTTACGTAACACAGCCTGGCGAATAATATCAGAGAGGGTTCCGCTTAAATCATTTGCTATTTTATTTTGAAGAATCGTTTGAATATTTGGTAAATACGTTGGACTAAATTCAAGCAAGCTGATATACTCATTCACCATTTCGGTGGGCTTACTTTGTTGAGCATACACTTCTGCTAATTCGAAAGAAAAAGGATATGCACCTTTTAAAGTCCGTCGTCCTTGCAAATACGTTTGTGCTGCATATTCAAAAAGTTGACGTTGTAAAAAAGTACTTCCTAAAACATTAATTTGATTCATGTCGGAAGGAAGATTTTTAATTGCATCAAGATAAACTTTTTTTGCTTTTTCCGATTCACCTTGTGTTTCGTATAAATTTCCGAGATCTACTTTAAGCGATTGATCCGTAGGAAATTTTTTACTTTGTTTCTTAATCACCTTTTCTGCCTTGTCGTAATCTTTAATACTGATTAAACATTTTAGATAATTTGGATAGGTACCAAGTGGATCTTGATCATACGCTTTCTCGAAATAGATGACTGCTTTATCAAAATCATTAGTAGAAAAATATTGGTTTGCCAATTCCACATTACTTTGTCCCGCTTGCGCGTGAACATCGCTACACGACCATGCGATGATGCAAGAAAATAAGAGCGTAATTTTTATGAATGTATGCATCAGTTAATTCTATCAAAACCTGTATACGGTACAAGAACCGGAGGGATACGTATTCCATCCTCAGATTGATTGTTTTCCAGAAGAGCAGCCACAATACGAGGTAACGCTAAAGCACTTCCATTTAGTGTATGGGCCAATTGAGGCTTTGCATTTCCTTCACGGAAGCGTAACTTCAAGCGATTAGATTGAAACGATTCGAAATTAGAAACCGAGCTTACCTCAAGCCATCTTTGTTGAGCAGCAGAAAAAACTTCGAGATCATAAGTTAATGCGGAGGCGAAACTCATATCACCACCGCATAATCTTAGCACGCGAAAAGGCAATTCCAGCATTTTTAATAATCCAGCAACATACTCACGCATATCCTCTAAAATAGCATAACTTTTATCGGGATTTGCTACTTGAACAATCTCTACTTTATCAAATTGATGCAAACGATTTAAGCCACGAACATGTGCTCCATACGAGCCAGCTTCACGACGAAAGCACGGTGTGTAAGCCGTGTATTTTATTGGCATATCTTCAGCCTTAACAATCACATCTCTAAAGATATTTGTAATAGGCACTTCTGCTGTTGGAATCAAATACAAATTATCAATACCCACGTGGTACATTTGGCCTTCTTTATCAGGTAATTGTCCTGTTCCAAATCCAGATTCCTCATTAATTAAAATAGGAGGCTGAATTTCATAATAACCCGCTTTTTCGGCTTGATCGAGGAAAAAATTAATAAGCGCTCGTTGAAGCTTTGCACCTTTGCCCTTATAAACGGGAAAGCCAGCACCAGCAATTTTATTACCGAGTTCAAAATCAATAATATCATATTTAGTGGCAAGATCCCAATGTGGCAAAGCACTAGGACCTAATTCTGGCAAAAACTCATTATGATGATAAACAGTAATGTTTTCTTCGGAAGTCTTACCAAGAGGAACTAATAAAGAGGGCAGATTTGGCAAACGAACAAGTAATTCGTAAATATCCTTTTCCACTTTCTCCATGCGCTCTTCCAAATTTTTTGAAGACTCTTTTAGCGCAACACTATGATTCTTTAGGTCATCGGCTGCTGCTTTCTCGCCTTTACGGAATAATTCACCAATCTTTTTTGCTAGCGCATTTTGTTCCGCTAACACGTTATCAAGTTCAGTTTGCGTTTTACGCTTATCAGTATCAGCCAATAAAATTTGCTCTACCGTTTCACGAGCGTCTAGATTTTTTATTGCCAGACGAGCAATCACCTCTTCCTTTTGTTCTCTTAGAACTGTTAATTGTAACATATAATAACGTCAATAATTCAATTGCAAAGGTAGGCGATTTGAACTATCACATAAAATCCGATTAGATCTACTATTCAGCTATTTTTGCACGATGCTTCAACAACTATCTGAAAGTGCCGATTGGCTAAGAAAAGAAGGCATTGTAGATCCAGAAATTGGAATTGTTTTAGGTAGCGGTTTAAACCAAATAGCGGCGCAAATTAATTCCGAATTAGAAATCTCCTACGCTGACATTCCTCATTTCCCGCTGAGTACCGTTGAATTTCATGAAGGCAAATTACGTTACGGCACGCTTGGAGGCAAAAAAGTTTTAGCGATGCAAGGCCGTTTTCATTATTACGAAGGTTATAGTTTTAATCAAGTGGTATTCCCTATTCGTGTGATGAAAAATTTAGGAATTCATACTTTGCTTTTGTCGAATGCTGCTGGTGCTTTGAACTTAAAATGGAAAAGAGGCGACTTAATGTTGATTGATGATCATATCAATTTACAACCAGGAAATCCATTGATAGGAAAGAACGATGATTCATTAGGAACACGTTTTCCTGATATGAGTTCGCCTTATGATCAAGAAATAAATGTACGGCTTTTAGCGATTGCAGAAAAATTAAATATCACCTTACGAAAAGGTATTTATGCTTCTGTTTCTGGTCCAAATCTAGAGACGCGTGCAGAATATCGTTTCTTAAAAATTATAGGTGCGGATGCTGTTGGTATGAGCACTGTACCAGAAGTAATTGCTGCACGACATTTAGGATTACGATGTGCTGCGATTTCAGTTTTAACGGATGTTTGTGATCCAGAAAATTTAGCGAAAGTTGATATCGCAGAAATCATTGCGGTAGCTGCAACGGCAGACGATAAACTAACGAAAATATTTACAACACTTCTTGGTTTTTTATGATAGAATATTATCATCAATGTTGCCTACTAATTTTTCTTCCAGCAATAAATTTGATGGATGAAAATAGTGATTGGGAAAAATTTAATTTCCATATAAATCACATTCATGAAATCACAAAAAAAAATGCTGTAATAAAACATTTATATTACAATGAATCCATTGAACAAAATGATATTTGGGAAAATGATTCCTATTCTAAATTTATTAAAGAAGGGAATGATCTTGGCGAGAAAATGGAACAGGCATTTCAACATTCATTTAATTGCGGGTTTAGGAAAATAATTTTAATTCAAGCTGATAGTGTAGGTATCATTTCTAGATATTTAGAAGAAGCTTTCATGAGTTTAAAATTTATTGAATTTAGTATTGGTCCGAAAAAAAATGGTTCGTATTATTTAATAGGAATGAATCAATTTGAGCCCGTTGTATTTAGAAATAAAGATTGGAATAGTGATTCGTTGTATAAATCAACTGTTAAAGATATTGGAAATAAAAAATATGCAATTTATAAACTTCCAACCCTTGAATAATCTCAATTTATTGCTTGGCGAATGCTAGGAATGAACGAACTTTGCGGCTTCGTAAAAGCTCGAATGAAAAATTAGAGGGTTATGTTAAAATGCACTATAGGAAAGAAATAAAATCATGATGGAATTATTAAAGCGTTTTGAAGATAAAAAACCAGAGATTGTATTTGAATGGAACGATACACTTACGGATGCAACAGGCTGGATAGTTATTAACTCTCTTCGTGGTGGTGCAGCAGGTGGTGGTACGCGGATGAGAAAAGGGTTAGATCGTCATGAAGTAGAGTCGCTAGCGAAAACCATGGAGATAAAATTTACAGTGGCGGGTCCTCCAATCGGTGGTGCAAAATCAGGAATTAATTTTGACCCTTCCGACTCACGTAAAACAGAAGTATTAAAAAGATGGTACAAAGCTGCTTTACCAATATTGAAAAATTATTATGGTACAGGTGGTGATTTATTTGTAGATGAAATACATGAAGTGATTCCAATTACAAGAGAGCTTGGTTTATTACATCCGCAAGAGGGAGTAGTAAATGGACATTTTAAATCAAAGGATACGGATCGTAGTGAACGAATACAAAAGTTGCAAGTGGGAGTTAGCTTAATTGTAACCGATAAAAATTATGTTCCTGCAGGAAAATCATATCGTGTGGCTGACATGATAACGGGTTATGGCGTGGCGGAATCTATTTTGCATTATTATAAATTGCAAGGTGAATCAATAACAGGTAAAAAAATACTTGTTCAGGGCTGGGGTAATGTGGGCGCTGCTGCGGGATATTATTTATCACAGGAAGGTGCGAAAATTACCGGTATCATTGATCGTGTTGGAGGTGTAATCAATGAGGAAGGTTTTAGTAAGGAAGAAATAATTTCACTCTTTGAATCACGATCATCTGACATGTTTAATGGTTTCCAAAAACGTGAAGATATTAACGAAGCCTTTTGGAAATTAAAAGCAGATGTATTTATTCCTGCTGCTTCATCACGACTTGTGAAAGAAGAGCAATTGAAAAGTTTAGCGGAAGGCGGAATTCAAGTAATAGCTTGTGGAGCGAATGTGCCCTTTGCAGATCAAGAAATATTTTTCGGTCCGATTGGTCGTTATGCTGACCATCATTTAAGCTTAATTCCAGACTTCATTTCAAACTGTGGAATGGCAAGAGTTTTTGCTTACTTGATGTCGAATCCTGATGACATTTCTGCTAAAGGTATATTTACGGATGTTGCGAATATTATTCACAAAGCATTAGACGATGTATATGCAATTAATAAAAATAAAACTGGGATAACTGCAACCGCTTATGAGATTGCATTAAAACAACTTGTATAATTTTTAATTCTAATTTTCTTAAAGATGTTAAAAGCAAATTGGCTTCAGTATTCAATTCTTGACAATTCCGTTGAGAGTGTATTTTATTTTTTGCTTATCTTGTTAGTGGGGATAGTTTTCAAACGTTTTGTATCAAATCAATTGTCGGGATTATTTTATCGTTTCATTAAGAAACATGCCAAGGGTGTGGAGATAAAAAAGTTTCAAGAACTACTTCACAAGCCTGTTGGTTTATTCCTTGTATTTATTACTATTTACCTTGCTTTTCACCAATTGCATTTCCCTATAAGTTGGGAACTTCCTACAGAAGAAAAATTTGGATTTCGATTTATTGCTTGGAAACTTTTTCAGATGGCATTAATGATTTCACTCACCTGGATTATTTTAAGATGCGTTGATTTTTTTGGATTAGTTTTAATGCAACGAGCAAATAAAACTGAAACGAGAACCGATGATCACTTAGTTCCATTTGTAAAAGAATCGATAAAATTTTTAATTGTATTAGTAAGTTTTTTCTTTATGCTAGCATCCATTTTTGAAGTAAATATTGTTTCACTTATTGCAGGATTAGGTATTGGAGGTTTAGCGATCGCACTAGCTGCAAAGGACACCTTAGAAAATCTATTGGGATCTTTTGCTATCTTCCTCGACAAACCGTTTTCAATTGGTGATCTTGTAAAAGTTGGCGCAACTCAAGGAAGAGTTGAACGAATTGGATTTAGGAGTACACAAATAAGAACATTCGAACGAACAATTGTAACTGTTCCTAACAAAAAAATGATTGATGCTGAATTAGAAAACATCAGTTTACGAAATATGATTCGTGCACTTTTTCCATTAACCTTGCGATTAGATACTCCTGCAGATAAAATTGAAACGTTTATTCATTCGATTACCAACATTTTAGATTTACATCCAAACATAGAAGAAAATCCTAATCGCATTGTACGTTTAGCAAAGATTACGGATACGGGAATAGAACTGGAAGTACTATTTTTTGTTAAAACTACTGATCCAGATTTTTATGTGAAAGTAAAAGAAGAAATACTTTTTAAAATTCTTCGTCTCGCTCAAAGTAACGACTTACGTTTTGATTCGAAATTGTTTGATGTTGTTGGTTCGAAAGCGATCAATTAATTTACTGAAAGCCTTTCTTTAATATTCAATTTGGAAATGCCATTGGATTATACCAATTGCCAATATGTTTTAGTCCAATCTACTTGTCCTTTTTCATCAATACTTCTTAAAAAAATAGTTCCGTAGGCAAAGGCTATGCAACGATTTTTTTAAATCGTCTTGATAAAAAAATTACATCGCATCTTTGGACTAAAACATATTTGCAATTGGTATTAAAAATCACCAGTTCCCTCCTGCACCACCACCACCGAATGATCCTCCACCAAATCCTCCGAAGCCACCACCGCCACTAGAGCCACCACCAAATCCACCAAAGCCACCACTACCACCATTAAAATCCGACCATCTTCCTCTACTTCGAGCACCCGCAGCATTCATCAGCGCCCATGCCGCCCAAAATGGAATATTATTTAAGGCAGAATAATTACGTACATTAGAAACTTTTAACACCACAATTACTAGTATAAAAACTAAAAGAATAGCAAATCCTGGTATATTATTCCCATTCTTTTTCGATGGCGTTGCTTTGTATTCACCTTTAACCAATGCGATCATTTGATTGGTACCTTTTTCAATACCTTGATAATATTGTTGTTCCTTAAAATACGGTTTGATATCGTTTTCGATGATTCGTTTACATAACGCATCTGGCATTACGCCCTCCAAACCGTAACCGGGTGCAATAAACAACTGATGATTATCCATTGACACTAATAATAAGGCTCCATTGTTTGTTTTTTTCTGGCCTATACCCCATTGTTCAGCAAGTTGCACCGCATATTCACTAGCAGGATATCCATCCAAGGATTGCATAATCACAACAGCAATCTGTGTAGAAGTAGAATCATTAAATGCAACCAATTTTCTTTCGAGTTGCTCTTTTTCATTGGGTGAAAGCGTATTGGTGAAATCATTCACTAATCGAGGTGGATCAGGACGTTTCGGATATTCTACTGCGAAGGAGTGTGCAGTGATGAAAAGAAATACAATTAGCAGGAGTTTACGTTTCATTATTCTTTTCCAAAAATTATATCGTCTGACAATTCATTTTTATCCCCGTTTTGATGAGGGAAGTGATTCTTTAATGCGATTCCTGATTCAAGAATTCCATGCTCTAAACCATCCGTAAATTTTGACTCTTTAAAATAAGTAGCCATCTTTTCTTTGATCTTATTCCAGAAGTCATCACCCACCTTAGCATGAATTCCTGCATCACCAATAATGGCGAATTTCTTATCCTCCAATGCTAGATAAATTAGCACTCCATTGCGTAAATCAGTGAGGTGCATATTTAGTTCTGCGAAAACGAAAACAGCTCGATCTAACACCTCCGTTTTACATTCATCTTCTATGTAAACACGAATTTCTCCTGAAGTCATGGACTCAGCTTGTTCAATAGCTAATCGGATTCGTTCGCGATCGGACTTTGAAAAAAAATCAGTTGCTTTCATCTTTAAAACTGCACTTTTGGAGAATGTTCTGCACCTTTATCAGATTGAAAATATGCTTTTTCTTTAAAGCCATACATCCCTGCTAACATTGTTTGAGGGAAACTACGTACATACTTATTGTAATCAAGAACTACATCATTAAATTTCTGACGTTCAACAGCAATACGATTTTCCGTACCTTCCAATTGTGCTTGTAATTCAAGGAAATTTTGGTTCGCTTTTAACTGAGGATATTGTTCAGCAACAACCATTAATCTTCCAAGAGCTGCACTTAATTGTCCTTGTGAAGCTTGAAATTTAGCAAGCTGCTCAGTAGTAAGATTTTTAGGATCAACTTTAATTTGAGTTGCACTCGCGCGCGCTTCGATAACAGCTGTAAGAGTGGATTTCTCAAAGTCTGCAGCACCTTTCACCGTTGCAACAAGATTTGGTATAAGATCCAAACGACGTTGGTAAACATTATCCACTTGCGACCATGCATTTGTGACTTGCTCTTCACGTTGAACCATGTTATTGTAAGTTCCTGCGAAGAAGCTGTAGCCAATATATAGTACAACCGCTACAATGGCAAGAATAATTAAGGGCTTTCTCATAATATTTAAGATTGAAATTTTTACAAAGGTATATTCTGTATGGATTAATTGGTCATTTAGACGACTTTCTTGACATTAAATTTTAGTCGGTATTGATTGGATGTTTTCAAACCGAATCGTTATACATTTTTTATTGAATGGAATAACGACAAAAACGTTCCATTATTCCATTCTGAATTTAAGATAATGAATCGGAAAGCCTTTTTTCATAAAGATCTTTTCATAAGTAGTTTGAATAGATAAGTTAAAACCTTCAGGCGTATCATGATACAAATCATAAGTACAAATCTCCATGGTTCCTTTCTCATTTTTTAACACATCAACAGTATACTGAAACAGTCCAATATTATCCGTTTTGAGGTGCAAATAGCCATTTGGCTTTAACACTTGCCTGTATAAACTGATGAATTGGGAATTCGTTAACCTCCGGTTTTCACGCGTTAGCTGAGGCTGCGGATCAGGAAATGTAACCCAAATATCATCCACCTCATGATCGGCAAAAAACTGATTAAGCCACTCTATATGAGTACGAAGGAAAGCAGCCGTAAGAATATTTTCTTCGTTGATACTTTTAACGCCTCGCCAAATTCTTGCGCCTTTAATGTCCACACCGATAAAATTTTTATCAGCATATTCTCTAGCCATTTCTACAGTATACTCTCCTCTTCCACAGCCCAATTCGAGAATAATTGGATTTTCATTCTTAAAAATATTTTTTCGCCAATTCCCTCGCAAACCATGATCAGTTTTTAGTAATGGAAATGGATATTGGAAGATACGTTCTAGGTGATTTAACTCCTCAAAGCGTTGAAGTTTTCTTTTTGACATATTTTAGGTTTGCGAAAATACGATTGTGAAGTGGATGTGCAAAGGCCTATTTTTGGACTGTGGAAAAAAAACAAGTACATCTACTTTATACCGTTCTCGATTGGGGGCTTGGGCACGCCACTCGCAGCATTCCGATAATAGAATATTTGCTGGAAAGTGGTGTTCAAATAAGCATAGCTGGAGAAGGGGATAGCCTTTTTCTACTGAAAAATAATTTTCCTAATGCTACTTTTTATCCGCTTAATGGAGTTCAAATAAAATATTCTGCAACTGGATCATTAGCCTTAAAGATGGCGTTAACATTTCCTAAAAATTTGAAATCGATTTTTGATGAGCATCAACAAATAAAAAAACTAATAGCTCACATACAACCTGATGCAATAATTAGTGATAGTAGGTATGGTGCATGGTCGAAAATAATTCCATCACTATTTATTACACATCAAATAAATATTGCAGCACCAAAAAATTTACAATGGCTGGAGCCAATTCTTTTTCGTATTAATAAATTCTTCTTAAAGAAATATACCAAAGTTTGGATCCCTGATTTCGCTGACGAAATAAATTTATCAGGAAAATTGTCGCACAATCCTCAATCGTTACTGGAAATAAATCATGAATTCATTGGACCAATTTCGCGATTTACGAATTGCAAAAATAGTAGGAATAATGAATCGTATGAACTACTAATAATTTTATCAGGACCAGAGCCTCAACGAGGTATTTTCGAAAAAAAATGTATTGAACAATCATTAGCCTTAAACTTGAGAACGCTTCTTGTAAGAGGTAAGCCAAAAGAAGAATTACAGTATTCTGAAAACAATTTAAAAGTTGTATCGCATCTTAACAGTGATGAATTAAAATCATTAATAATAAATACGGAATTTATTGTTTGCAGAGCAGGATATTCAACAATTATGGATTTATCATGCACCATGAAATCGGCACTTTGTATTGCAACGCCAGGACAAACAGAACAAGAATATTTAGTGGAACATTTAGTGGAAGGTGGTTTTCTTGTAAGTCAAAAACAGTCTGCTTTCAATTTAAAATTAGGAATAGCAAAATTATCTGAATGCAGACCAATGCCGAGTACCAATCATTCATTAATGAAGCAAGAAGTAAAGCGATTTTTGGATGATCTTAAGAATTTTAAATGATTTTTTATACATTTGCCATTCTAAGAGGTTCTTACATCTTCTCAATTAACGGTAGAGATGTTAGATTAAAAGGGAATCCGGTTGAAATCCGGAACAGTCCCCGCTGCTGTGAACTACATCTTAACAAACCATTTTTTGTTAGGAACCAAAAAGCAAAGTCACTGTTACTTATTTTGTGATGGGAAGACGCTTAAAAGGGTAGTAAGTCAGAAGACCTGCCATTAGGATAATGCAAGATTAGGCTTTCGGAGGAAAGGCATCGCATCGAACAAATCACATTCGCCAATTTGGCAAATTGAAATTATTTGTTCTCTGCTATTCCATTCATAGAAACTTAATGTTGTTTGTTAATTTTATCATGTAGATTTAATCTATATCGAGAATTGTTTACCTGTTATACTAGCAATATTACTTAATAAAACATAATTATGAAAAATAGTATTTTAAGTTTACTCATCGTTGTTCTCTTTCTTTCTTCTTGTAAAAAAGATAATGAACCTAATGATGGCATTAAATATATTCCATCTGGAATGTTTATAATTAACGAAGGTCAGTTTCAAGGAGGAAATGCTTCGATTTCTTATTTCAGAAAAAATAGTTCGTATACGAATACTGACATTTATAGTGCAATCAACAATGTTCCTTTAGGTGACGTTGCACAATCAATGAGTATTTTTAATGGTTTTGGATACATCGTTGTAAATAATTCGAAAAAAGTAGAGGTCGTTAACATGAATGATTTTCATCGTGCAGGAACTATTAAGGGCTTAGAAAGTCCGCGACATTTTTTAGGAATTAATAACAACATTGGTTATGTAAGTGATTGGACTGCCAACAACATTAAAATAATAAATTTATTAACGAATACAGTTACTGGTACGATTCCTTGTGGAGCTGGGCCAGAGGAAATGTTGTTAACCAACAATAAAGTTTTTGTTTGCAATGTTGGTGGCTTTGGTAACGACAGTACAATAACTGTAATTGATGTGACTACAAATTCAGTTATTTCTACCATACAAGTTGGATTGAATCCGAATAGCATCAAGCAAGATAACAATGGAACCATTTGGGTGCTTTGTGGTGGCACTTTGGGATCAGATTACACTCCAGGAACTGCTGATGATATTGGAGGAACATTAATGCAAATTGATCCAACTACGTATTCAATTCTTAAACGATTAAATTTTGCTGCAGATCAACATCCTGTAAAGTTGGCTACCAACCCCACAAAAGATAAATTGTACTACCTACAAGGAAATTCAAATACTACTGGGAAAGTATTTAGGATGACAATAAGTAATCCAATATTACAAACATTGCCACTAATTGATCGTGAATTTTATGGGTTGGGCATTGACCCTACAACAGAAAACATTTACGGTGGAATCGGAAACTATACAGTAAACACGTACGTTCTGAAATATCAAAGGAACGGAACATTTGTGGACTCTGTGAAAGTTGGAGTTGCACCAAATGGATTTGTATTTAACTAACGAAAAATAAATCTAAAAAATGGAAACAAATAAATTATTTGTTTCCATTTTTTTTATGGTACAAAATTAAAATCTGGTGTTGTAATTACATTAGATTTATTTTTTGCTCGATCTTCAATATAAATTTTAAATCTTCCAATGGGACTAAAAGTTATAGCAGTTAAAAATTCGATTTTCTTTGTTACCAATCCTTCGATAGGAGAAGATTTCACGGATGGTCCGATATCGGGAATGAAATCGTTCAGATCGATATACACACTATCTTGAAAAACATTCACAGTATCACACGCATGTTGATTATCTGTTTTCCAAATTTTCTTTAATCGATAACCGCTACCAATTTTTTCCTCATAGCCAACCATCAAATCATTTAAGGTAGTATCACATAGTAATGCGGCAGCATTACGTTCTGCTTTAGAATAGGAGATATCTCCATTCGTATCATTAAACTTAAAAACAAGTTCCACGGATGTATCTTTCCCCATAACTCCTTTGAATGTAGTTACGGAAACAAAAGTGACTATTGGTGCATCACCTCCTGAAGTTTCTTTTTTACATGCAACGAACGAAAGTGCTGCGAGGATAAGTATAAGGTATTTTTTCATCTTGAATAATCATTGTAAAGATACTAAACCGCTTTGTTTTAATCAACAAATTTATCCTAATGGCTCATAAACGAGGGTCGATCTCTTGGCAGGCTTAAATAGCTTTGACGCAACTTGAGTAATCTGATCAGGAGTAACTGCTGTGATGCGATCAAAAATTTCTTGTAAGGGCACAATCCGATCAAAATAAAGAAGCCCTTTGGTAATTGACAACATAACACTCAGACGATTTTCTTGAGCCATATTAATTTGTCCTAATAACTGCTCCTTGTATTGATGAAATAATTTCTTACTTAAAACAACATCACATAGATTGCTAAGTTCGCGTTCAACAAGCATTTTTGTTTTTTCATAATTCTTTGCATCGGTAGCAAAATAAACATGAAATACTCCTGTATCACTATATGCGTGGTAACCTGATTCAATCGTATAGGTGAATCCATATTTCTCTCTAATATTTAAATTTAGTCGAGAGTTCATCCCAGGGCCTCCTAATAAATTGTTGAGCAATACCAACACAAATCGATCTTTATCATGAAAAGAAAATCCTGGTAATCCTGACAAATGATGAACTTGATTTACCGCTCGAGGAACAATTTTAGTTACTGGTTTATAGACTTGAAATTTATCTCGAGGACTCTCTTTCTTATTTTTCGATTCTTTGAAGATATATTTCTCGGCGAGTTTAATTACTTCCTCCATACCACTACTCCCGCTAACAGAAAAGATCATCCGAGAAGGATGGTAACATTGCTTTAAATAATCGATCAGATCGCTACGTTTAAATTTCTTTAATGAGATTTCCGTTCCCAAAATTGGATGACCAAGTTCATGTTCAGCAAAAATTAAATTTTCAAAATCATCAAATATTTGTTCATAAGGATTATCCATGTAAGTTCGAATTTCATCGAGAATTACATCCTTTTCTTTTTCTAATTCTTTTTCAGGAAATGTGGAATTAAAAATAATATCTGCAATTAACTCAACGGCTCTTTCGAGATATTGATTCATCACGGAAGCATGAATACATGTTTCTTCTTTCGTTGTATATGCATTTAAATCACCACCAATAACTTCTAAACGATTTAAAATGTGAAAGGACTTCCTTTTTGTAGTTCCTTTAAAAAGTGCGTGCTCAATGAAATGTGCCAGACCTTCACGTCCCTTCTTTTCATCTCTAGTACCTGCTTTGATCATCAATGCGCAATGAGTAACTGCCGTATTGGGATGATGAGTATAAACGACTCGTAAGCCATTTTTAAGTAGATGCGTTTCAACTGTTGCCATTGTACAAACTTAATTAAAAAATGAAAGATGGAATTAACAGATAAAACTTAATATCGTTTTTACTTTCTAATAATTACATTTCCACTTGTAACAGTATTACTTTGATTTCCGGATCGATCTACAACATAAATAGAAAATGTAGCATTCTGCATTAACGAGCTATCAGTTCGTGCCACTGTTTTTAACTCCACCTTAAAATCGCCTTCAATAGCAATCGAAGAATTATTTGGAGATAGTTGCTGTAAGCGATATTTGTATTGTAATCCAATGCGATTATCAATCAAAAATAAATTTTTCGCATCCGCATTGTTTTCGCCAAGATCACCATCTCCATCTTTATAATGAATGGTAAATACCAATGGTTGTTGAAATTCGTTAACATCTGAAGGAGTCACGCTAATAAAATCCAGTTGAGGTACCACATTGATTGTAGTAACATCTTTTTTGCATGCTGAAACAAGCATAACAAAAACAACTAACAGGTAACGAAAATTATTGGACAATGAAAGCATAGTATGTTTTATAATATTCTTGCGAATTATTTCTTGGAAATTCCGCATCGAATGTTTGATGACCATCATTCACATAAATTCTAAAATAAACAATAGTCCCCACTGGCCACTGTGACGTATTTACTACTGCTTGCCAAAACGTATAAGGGATTGGGGTTAACCATGTACAGTTAATTGTTGTAGCTGTAGAAAAGTTATCTTTTTGTGTTGAGAATTTAATTTTATGTACTGTAAACATTGCAGGATCAGTTGCAGCACTTCCATCAGCAGTATCTAGTGCAAGGAATGGCAGATAAAAACCACTATTTGAAGGTGCAACAAATGGATTATAACTAATCCCCCCATAACGAACAGTATCAATTCGCACAGAATTAAAATCAGCAGCGAGAAATCCAATTATAGAGGGTGGTAAATTTGGCCTTTGTGGAGTGTTACCATAACTATCTTTAGCACCAGTCATGATCCACGTTTTTATATGGTTCACATCATTAGCAGATAAATGTGTTCCATTACTAGGCATATAATCACTCGTTAAAGTGGTAATGCGTTCATATAAAAAAGAATGTTGATAATCGCCAGGGATAACACGTGTGTTAAAATAATTTACAGAATCAACGGTAGTTTTTTTAACTCTCATATATACTAAAGTTGACCATGAACTTTGTACAGTTCTAAAGTCAGGTTCAAATGTTCCATCATGGCAACCAGGGTTAGCACATCGCTTAGAAAAAATATTTTTATGTAATCCAGTTATTGAATTTGAATCTGGGATTGAGTCAGCATTATTTCCAAAATTATAATTCACATTATCATACGGATTGACAGGAGCCTCGTCTTTAGTACAAGAACTTAATGCATTGATTCCAATCATTAATAATAGTAGCAAACTAAAATTAATGAACGAACTAAATTTTTGATGATTGTATTTTATCAATTTCATTTCAGCGAATCATTATCAAATAAATGCTTGTTGTAAATCGCATGACTGATAGGGTTTAATACCACTTGTTCCCGGAATCGCGGTATCAAATCCTAATATATTTGCAATGACAGGAACGATATCCGTGCTTTCTCCTGCTATCGTATTTATTACATATCCTTGTTTTACTACTGACGGTGGCCCTACAACCATACAGAATATTTCGCGCGCTTTTTGGTCACCAGTTATTGCATCAGAAGGAGCAGTATGATCCAATGCTCGTCTTCCATAGGCATCAACAGTGGTATTGGGATTTGCATTTCGACCGTGCTCAGGAGCAATAATTAATACCGTATCATTCGCCATTCCAGGAGTACTTTGAATTAAGCTCCATAAATGAGCTGCAGCAAAATCTGCTTTACGTAAATTATTTGCATAAGATGTAAAATTAAAATGTCCAATATCTACATCTTGCATATTAACAACCAATAATTCAGGCTTAAATTCTTTAATTATTTGTTCAGCATAAAAAACATTGAACATATCGTTATTCATACTCGGACCAGCTCCCCAAGGATTCGCATATAGTCCAGCTTGAGCATTTGTATAAGAATCAGTAATGAATTTCTGCAATCTACCTGCTTCTGTTTCTGCATTTGTAACTCCTGCAGATCCATCAAGGAAAGTTTTATTAAAGGAATGATTTACAAAATCTCGAATATTATAAATTGCTCCTTGCTCTGCGCTCGTGAAATTACGAGGGTTACCTAACACGTCAAATCCATCAGGATTAATGAGAGAAGTAGGTGATATAAAATTAGCACCGAAAGCAGGGCCATAATCAGGATCGGAACTATAATTTAATGCAGGATAAGGCCCTAATGTATTTGCAACCCACCAACTATTTAAGGCTGTTTGTTGTGGAGAATTATGTTTCCTATAATATTCAAAAATTGTAGGTTTACGTGGATGTTCTCGCAAATTCAAATCAACATCAACATATTGACCCGTTACCGCCACTGTATGTCCGTTGTAATGACCAGTTGGACCTTGGTTATATCGAAATTCTTTAAAAAGTGTTCCGAAATTTTGCAATGGTTGTGATATAGGTGATGCGGGTAAAATATCCATTGCTCCAGCAATATCACTGGAGATTGCTGCATTTCCCGATAATAGATTGGGCATTAAATTACCATCATTCATGTGTATGGATTCTGTATTTCTTACACCACCAGCATACAACAGAAATACAACATGATTTACTTTTCTTGCACCACTAGCTGCGAACAAACGACCTGACGGAAGGATGTACGGAGAAGCAAATGCTCCTACTGCAGCCATGCTTGCATTTCGCAAGAATCTTCTTCTATTCATTTTCTTGTCTTTAAATTTAAAGGATAGTAGAATTAGTAATATCGATATTCATCACTCGTCATTAAACTATAATATATCACAATTGGATTTATTATTGTATTCAAACGTATCTGTTGTTTTAAATAATATGATTCAAAAGCATTTGGTTCACGATTGTAGAATTTCTTGTAGCTATTATTAATAAAAGAAGTTGTATCGGAACCTATACCAGTTGGAATTAATACTCCTGGCATATTTAATAAATTTCGAATGATGCGATCTTCAATTAATTTTTTATCACCAAAAGCAGTATACACCGTATTGAACTTTACTAAATCACTTTGCGAGATGCTAACAGAAAACAAATCAGAATACGCTATTGAAATAAATTCTATCGTGCTTTTTGAATTATTTTTATCAGAACCTGTTTGCTTAACATTTACATCCTGCAATTGATATACATAATCGTTTTCCTTTTTACAAGAAATTTGCAAAAAGAGGGCCATAAGAAAGATGATTTTAATTTGTTTCATAAGTCATTTCTTATTTTAATCCTACAAATTCATTCGTTACCATAATATCTTTTTGCGACTGTTCAAAATCATTTGTTGATTTGCATTTTTGGGAAGCAACAGTCATTTGTAAAGAGGTGGGTTTATGAAATAAATAGTCATTATAAAAACGAATAATAGTTCCTTCATAATAATCATTGGAGCTAAAGAAAATATCTAAGTAATCATTTTTGGTAGATCCTGCCTTTAAAAATAATAATCCTGTTAATCCATTCACCATACTCACTCCATTATTTGATTCATCATTTGTTGGATTTCTGCCAATAAAATGCTGAAAACTCGTTAATACAAAATTTGTTGATCCCATATTTATCTGATCATAGAAATAATTGTTAAGCATACTTAATTGCAATTCGCGAACAGTAATCTGCTTATTTTTAAATTGTATTGCTGCCGTTTGTAATGATTGTAATCGCCCAGTTTCATATTGCAATACAGACCAAGCATATTGGTAAGTAGAATCGTTTAAATAAAAATTAAAGATATTTATGTAATTTGTGATTTCGGAAGTATCAAGATTATTTAACAATTCGATTCGCCATTTATCATAAACGTGGGGAAGATATTCAGGCTTTAAAAAAACTGTATTTAAAAATTGATATCGGCTATTCATACTCAATTTTGCCGTCTTTAAAATATTAAGCGATGATTTAAATTCTACACTATCAGGCTCTCTCCCACAAATTAAAATATAGCTTCGGGTAACATAATCTTCATATACTATGTTTTCAATGGTAGTATCAGGTGGTGCAATATTATTAGGCTCTATCACCTCCTCCTTTTTTGTGCAGGCTGCGAAGAGAATCAGAATGATAAATGGCCAGTAGAACTTCATGAGAGAATTATCTTACGTAAAAATAGATGTAATTATTGCCTAATAAAGCAGAATTCCAAAAAAATTATTGACAAGTTAACGTTGACTCTAATCCGCTTTCAAAAGGTTCAATTTTGAATCTAAAATTCTTTTGCAATAGTATTCCTATTCTAATAATTATCAAAATGGGAATAAACACAAACAGGATCAGATGATCCTGATCCTGTTTGTAAATGAGAGTAGGTTTTTGAAAAATATTATTTAGAATTCATTTCTGCATAGTTGCTAAAAAATAACGGAATAGTTTCGATTCCCTTTAAGAAATTAAAAATTCCATAATGTTCATTAGGCGAATGAATCAAATCACTATCTAATCCGAATCCCATTAATACACTTTTTAATCCCAATTCTTTTTCAAAGAGAGCAACGATAGGAATACTTCCTCCACCACGAGTAGGAATTGGTTTCTTACCAAAGGTAGTTTCCATAGCGTTACTTGCAGCTTTAAATGCGATCGAATCCGTTGGAGTTACGACAGGTTCCCCACCGTGATGAGGAGTAACTTTTACTTTCACTGATGATGGAGCAATGCTTGTAAAATAATCAGCAAACAACTTCGTGATTTTATCCGAACCTTGATTAGGAACAAGTCGCATACTTATTTTTGCATACGCTTTACCTGGCAATACAGTTTTAGCACCTTCTCCAATATAACCACCCCAAATACCATTCAATTCAAACGTAGGACGAATACCTGTTCGTTCTAAAGTGGTATAACCCTTTTCGCCAAGAACATCTGCAACAGCTAAATCTTTTTTATATTCATCTAAACTAAATGGCGCCTTATTTAATTCATCTCTTTCACCTTGTGTAAGCGTTAAAACATCATCATAAAAACCTGGAATTGTAATGTGATTATTTTCATCTTTCATCTTTGCTATCATCTCACACAAAACAGTAATTGGATTTGCAACGGCTCCACCATAAACTCCTGAATGCAAATCACGATTTGGACCAGTAACTTCTACTTCAACATAACTCAATCCTCTTAAGCCAACATCTATAGAAGGTATATCATTTGCAATGATAGATGTATCAGAAATTAAAATTACATCCCCTTTTAATCGCGCTTTATTTTCATGAATCCATTTACCTAAATTTGTTGATCCTACCTCTTCTTCACCTTCAATCATAAATCGAACGTTACATGAAAGTGAATTGGTTTTCATCATTAATTCAAATGCTTTTATATGCATAAAAACTTGACCTTTATCATCGCACGCACCACGTGCATAAATTTTCTCGTCTTTTATTACTGGCTCAAAAGGGGGTGAATCCCACAATTCCATTGGGTCGGGAGGCTGAACATCATAGTGACCATAAACAATTACAGTGGGTAAAGCGGGGTCGATAATTTTTTCGCCATAAACAATAGGGTGTCCCGAAGTATGGCATAATTCAACCTTATCAGCCCCTGCCGCTTCCAAACTTTTTTTAACGAATTCGGCAGTCCTTAAAACGTCTGCTTTATACTTAGAATCAGCACTTACAGAGGGGATTCGTAACATCTCCATTAACTCTGCAATGAATCTATCTTTATTTTGATCGATATAGTTTTTAATTTTTTCCATGAAATTGCCTTAGCTTTGTTAAATTACGATTTCAAAGATAAAACAAAACTTACTTTCACTCGGCAATATAGGAATGAGATCTCTTCTTAAAATAACATTTAGCATTTTTTTAGTACTCTCGTGCCTTTTTGTAAAGGCTCAAGCTCCATCAAATGATAATTGCATAACAGCAGAATTTATTAATCTTAGCGAAAACGGAAATGCGTGCCTAAATGCAACCAATCTTAACGCAACGTCTGATGGTGTATTTAATGCTTGTGATGTAGGTGCTGTTCTTCCATTGCCAGCAGGCGGACATGAAATTTGGTATACGTATGTAGCTAGCGGAATAGTTAATTCAATAAATATTAATCCAATTGGTGCATCATCTGCACAAAAAGTTTCGATTACCGTTACAAATGGAAATTGTGCAGTTGGTGGAACAACAATTTGTAATACTGCGGTCAATCCAGGCGATCCTGCTTCAGTAGTTTTTACACAAACACCAGGAACACAAGTATGGTTTTATGTCACCTCGCTTATCGCTGATGGTGATTTTCTTGTTTGCGTTAATTCAATAGCTGGCCCAATAAATCCTGGAACTAGTTGTGGAACCGCTGCTCGACTTTGCAATAAATTGGATTTCTCTTCGCCAGGTACCGGCATCTCTAACTTCGCTCCCACTCCATCGTGCTTTAACTCTCCTCCTGTTCGTCCCATGTGGTATAAGTTTACTGTTGGCAATAGTGGCCTTATTGAATTCGCAGGATTCCCTACTGGATTCGGGGGGTTCCGTTGGGCAATGTATGATATCACTGCAGGATGTCCGGGATTAGAAGTAGCCTGTAATAGTTTTTATGATCCATTTCAGCCTTTTGGATTTTCATCGTCAGTAATAAATTGTACAACTAATCCATTTTGTTCCCCAATAAATGTAACCTCGGGTTCAACGTATGCATTGATGGTTGATGATACTACTCAAAGTAATTCAGGGTTCGATTTCAACTGGTCTACTACTATTAAACTTTTACCAACAGCAAATTTTATTGTTGACAGTTTGATTGGTTGCGGATCTCTTACTGTAGATTTTACGGATCAAAGTATTTACAATATAGCAACTGCTTATTTTTTAGATTATGGTGATGGAAGTCCTATCTATGCAGGAACTGGAAGTAATTTAATTCTTCCTTCACACACTTATAATCCGGGAACCTATTTGATTAAACTTACACTAAATCAACCTGGAGCTTGTAATAATACCTTTGCACGACAAGTTATAGTTTATCCAAAACCTTCTTCCTCCTTTACTACATCAGATGATTCGCTTTGTTTGCCGAATGGCTTATCAATAACAACGGATTTTAAGAGTATTTATAGCTCGAGTACTGCAAATTATAATTGGATTTTGGGAAATAATAATTCTTCAATAGTAAATAGTCCGGGATTTAATACTGTAGGATGGAACAGTGCGGGAAATAAAATTATCTCACTTTCAATTTCCGAAAATGGTTGCGTATCCGATACAAGTCGTGATACAGTTTTTGTATTCAATATACCTACTTCAAATTTCATTTTACAAGACAGCCTATGTTCGAATGAAGTGATAAGCATTCAATATACAGGTAATGCATTAATAAGTGCTAATTATAACTGGAATTATGGTGGTGCTAATATCTCCAACGTAACGAATCAATTGTTTGATGCCTCCTGGAATCTTCCAGGAAAAAAATACATGAATTTAATTGTTTCTGAAAATGGTTGTACCTCATCTTTGTATACGGATTCAATTATTATTTCACAAACTCCATCCGTAAGTATCAACTCTTTTACAAGAGTTTGTCAAGGTGATACATTAACATTTACTCCATTAGCAAATGGTTCTGCGTCGTTAAATTATACATGGAATTTTGGAACGTCTACTTTTATTTCTGGCAATGCGTTAGATGCTAGTATTGGCGTATTAACGTGGAACACTCCGGGAGTAACTTTTTGGACCGTAACAGCCATTTCTCCTGCTGGATGTAAATCAAATAAAGATTCGATTTCATTTACTATTTACCCAAAACCAGTTGCTACTTTTTTATTAAGTAAAGATAAAATTTGTGGTAACGGCACTTCAATTTTAACTTTTACTGGTAGTGCATCGGCGAGTGCTAACTATACTTTTGGAAATGGTGGATCATTAGTAAATGGTGTATTGCCGAATCCATTAACACTTACTTTTCCCGGAGGACCAACAACCTATCCGCTTTACATAAGTATCATTGATAATCTATGCAATTCAGATACAACAAGAGATACGATTTTCGTTTATCCATTGCCAATTGCTGATGCAGGAATCGATACTGCATTATGTTCTGGAGGAATAATTAATATTGGAAGTCCAACCATAATTGGTCAAACATACAGTTGGTTGCCAACAAATTTTCTTACTGGAACTACTATTTCTGATCCACAAGTTTCCATTCTTAACCAAGGTATTTCTGATAGTATTGCTACTTATGTTGTCACCGCAAATTCTGGTATATGCAGTATAAAAGACACCATCAATATTACTGTTCATCCCCAGCAATTTGCATTATTCTCACCACCTAATCGACAATGTTTTACTGGAAATAGTTTCAACTTTCGTCCCTCATCGATTCTTGTTAATGGAGCACAATATGCGTGGTCATTCGGCGCTAATGCAACACCTGATTCCGCATTTAGTGCGACAGTTTCCAGTGTTCATTTTAATACTAACGGATGGCAAGAGATTTCACTTACAACACAATCGAATGGATGCGCTACAAAAACTTATTTAGACAGTGTTTACATCAAGACAAATCCAACAGTGGCAATGGATGCTTCTGTATTTAGTGGTTGTCCGCCATTAACAGTTTCTTTTAAAAATTTATCACCAGCGTACCCTAATTCTACAATACTGTGGAATTTCGATGATGGTAATTCTTCTTCTCAAAATGATCCTGCAAATATTTATTTATCAGCGGGAAGTTATCTGCCTACACTTACAATTATTACTCAAGATACTTGTTCAACTACTGATACTTTAAACACCTCCATTGAGATTGCAGCTCTACCTGTAGGAAATTTTATCGCATCACCGCCGATTGTTTATGATGGCTACCCAATAATAAATTTTATAAATAATGAATCTAACATTTCCTGTCATTATGATTTTGGGGATGGATTTACGGATACACTGTGCACTACATTTCATGCTTATGCAGATACAGGACAATATATTGTAACTCTAATAACTGAAAATGCAAATGGATGTTCTGATACCAGTAAGCAAATTGTAAATGTTAAATCTTTATACACGCTGTTTATTCCCAATGCATTTACTCCTAATGATGATGGATTAAATGACAATTTAATTTTTTCAAATAACGGGATGATTGATTTTGAAATTACTATTTACAACCGCTTCGGGCAAGTAGTTTTCACAACGAAAAATAACAGTGGTAATTGGAATGGAAACTACTTCGACAGCAACACAAAATGTAAAGACGGTATTTATGTTTATACAGTTAAATCAACTGATGTAAATAAAAAGAAACACACCGTTTCCGGAAGCATAACATTGATAAGGTAGGACATCAATCAAATAAAAACGCCTACTCGAAAGAGTAGGCGTTTTTATTTGATTTAAAATTACCTTAATGTTACAATAAAGGTATATCCACCCACTGTTACTTTTGCTAACTTATCGCGATTTCCATTGATATAACCATAATCAATTTGACGAGCAGATTTTCCTTGCGGTGTCCATTCTAAGATTCCTTCTGTAAAATGACGGAAACCAATTTCCTTTTTTAGAGGTGTAATTGTTGACATCGTATAACTATTTCCAGAACGCGTAACTCCACTTGCCGTCCCGCTAATTAAATAAACATCATCATTCCACATGAAAGTTCCTTC
>JANXSD010000187.1 GCA_025352785.1 Bacteroidota bacterium | reverse complement strand
AAGAAAATTTGGGCGCATTGGATCCTTCTTTCATGTGTAATTCGTTATAAAATTGAATTCGAATCACCTATTGATAAAGATCAGGCATATATGATTTGCCCAAATCATAGTTCTTATCTTGACATTGTTCTAACAAATATTGCGTTTCCAAACTATTTCCATTTTATGGGGAAGGCAGAATTGTTAAAAATGCCTCTCCTTAATATTTTCTTTAAAAGAATGAATATCACTGTTAATAGAGGTAGTATTACTGATTCACATAAAGCTTTTAAGAGGGCGAACAAGGATCTGCAAAAAGGAATAAGCATTGCCATTTTTCCTGAAGCGACGATTCCAGAATGTTCTCCCAATCTCTCAGCATTTAAAAATGGTGCATTCAAAATAGCTATTGAGCAACAAGTTCCCATAGTCCCGATTACCTTTTTAGATAATTGGTATATTTTCCCCGATAGTGGAGCAGAGCGGTTTGTTGTTCGTCCTGGCTTAACGCGGATAGTTGTGCATAAACCGATTTCTACTGTTGGGATGAAAGAAGATGATGTTTCAAAGTTAAGAATGCTTGTGTTTAACTTGATTCAAAAAACACTTTCCGAGCGTGGTAATTTTGATCGAAAAAAAGGACTTTGCAAAAATTAGGTTACTGCAAATGCAAAAAGGTTCCATTTTTATAGAACCTTTTCACAACCTTAAAATGTAAGATTTTCTTAACTAATCACAGGAACACAAAATTCTTCGAACGCTGCAATTAAGTTTTCTGCGATCATATCTGATGAATGTCCTTCGATATGATGACGCTCGATAAAATGCACCAAAACACCATCTTTAAATAAGCCCATACATGGTGAAGATGGTGGATAAGGGAGTAAGTAAGTACGAGCTTGTGCAACAGCATCAATATCCTGACCAGCAAAAACCGTAACTAAATGATCTGGCTTGATTTCGCTTTTTTGAAGTGCTGTTTTAACACCTGGACGAGCCGCACCAGCAGCACATCCGCAAACAGAATTCATCACTAACAAAAGTGTTCCTTTACTATTTGGAATTGCTTGATCTACGTCTTGAGCAGTTTTTAATTCGGTAAAACCTATGCTGGTTAATTCATTGCGCATAGGAGCGCATAATTGTTCTGGATATGGCATAATAATATTTTTTAAAATTCTGTTGCAAAGGTACGAAGAGCTAGCATTCGAAAACAAAAAGACGTGTAATACTATCACCTAATTTGAATCATTTTAGGCGAACTATCGTAGTATCATTGTTCCATAATCATTCAACACGCTATGAAAACAAAGGGTACATCACAAAACGATCTTCGCGATGCCTTTCCTATAATTAGGATTGGTTATGATAAACGATTGATCGGATCAAACTTAACGGCATTACCTCTTTTAGGAGATTGGAAATGTCGACAAGGTAACAAGCTTCCTACTGGGCTCTTAAAGGCATATCCAGAAATTGAATACGCCTTTAATGACCTCACTCCTACTCTGTGTAAAGTTCACTTTGGGGAACTGCAAATTTGGTTCGACTTAGTACCCTTTCCTGAGGCAGGTTATGTAGGAATGTATGGCTTCCATATCGAATCATTGATACCGGATGTCAATCACAAAAAGCTTCGGATGGCCGCATAGCGGTTAGGCTGTTGGTTGGTTTGAAAGGAATAGTTGGCTTTATTGTCGGCTGTTCCTTCATTGTTTTAATTATGCTCTCCTATTTATTATTAAGATAACAAATTTAAACATTAACCATATTGCTCAAATACTATTTGGATAAAAGTATTAAATGGGTTTATTGTTAAATAGTAAATAACGTTACTAGCAATAATAAGGATTAAATTGATGTAAGAAGGCTGTAAGGAAAAGCGGCAAAATCCATGAACATGGCGGCCTTTAAGGCGTAATAATACCCGAAACCAAACATCAAACCATTAAACCTATTAAATTAATTATTTAGAGAATTCTACACACAGTATGAGCAGTCAAACGTTGAATGAGTCTGTAATTGGTTCTGCAAAAGCAGGTGCCTCCAAGTATA
>JANXSD010000185.1 GCA_025352785.1 Bacteroidota bacterium | reverse complement strand
TTAAAATATGAAAGTGGACAAGAATTAGATTGGTTTGTGATGGGATTTTCTATACGTAAGCAAAATTTCGCATTATACATTTCTGGTACAGTTGAAAAGCAACAAGCATTACTTAAAAAGTTGGGCAAGCATAAAACTGGAAAGGGTTGTTTGTATCTCAATAAACTGGAAGATGTTGATTTAACTGTTTTACAAGAGATAATCACTAGGGGAGTTGTTAAATAAATTATTTATTTGCTTTTAAAGAACAGTTTTAATATTGCTCATAACCTTAAAAGACTATTTTTATGAATCATTATTTTATTTATGTTTTTAAAAGAGTAAAGAATTACACACAAAAAAAGGGAACCATTGCTGATTCCCTTCTTTAATATTATTGGCTTAATACTTATTTTATAGCCTTCAGGATCGCTTCAAAAGCTTCTGGATTATTCATTGCTAAGTCGGCAAGAACTTTACGGTTAATATCAACATTACTTTTATGGATTGCACCCATAAAAACCGAGTAAGACATTCCGTGTTCACGTGCTGCCGCATTAATACGTTGTATCCACAAAGCGCGGAAATTACGTTTCTTGGTTTTACGATCGCGGTAAGCATATTGCAAACCTTTTTCTACTGTGTTTTTTGCTACTGTCCAAACATTTTTACGGGCACCGAAGTTACCTTTCGCTAGTTTGAGAACTTTTTTTCTTCTTGCCTTGGAGGCAACGCTGTTTACCGAACGTGGCATTTTTTTCGTTTTTTGGAGTTAGCGGCCAATTCTCTCGAATGACTCTTAATGCTAAGTACCTGGTTAAAATTAATTTTCTGAGCTACTAAGAGGCTTATTAGGCTGCTCCAAGCATTCTCTTTACTCTGTACACGTCAGTTTTGTGAACTAAACCTGTAGAGGTCAAACGGCGCTTACGCTTCGTATCCTTTTTAGTCAGGATATGACTCTTGTAAGCGTGCTTACGCTTGATCTTTCCTGTGCCCGTCAATTTAAAACGTTTTTTGGCACTGGAATTACTTTTCATTTTTGGCATGGGTAATTGTATTTAATATACTCTATTTAACGTCTGAATCTGTTTCACTTTCTGCTTCTGCATTAGCTACCTCTTCTGATTTTTTTGGAATCTCGACTTTGGTAGCCTTTGCTGCCTTCTTTATATTTGGAAGAGGAGCAAGATGTAAAAACATCCTATTACCTTCTAGCTTCGGAAGCATTTCCACTCTTCCAAATTCTTCCAATGCCTGAGCAAATTTTAAGAGAATGATTTCTCCTTTTTCTTTGTAAGCAATTGATCGCCCACGAAAGTGAACATAAGCCTTCACCTTAGCGCCTTCTTCAAGGAATTTGATCGCATGCTTCACTTTGAAATCGAAATCGTGCTCATCCGTATTTGGACCAAAACGAATCTCCTTCAAAACCTGTTTGGCAGCTTTCGCCTTCGTTTCCTTTTCTTTTTTCTTGCGTTCGTAAAGGAACTTCTGATAATCAACAATCTTACATACTGGAGGATCAGCTTGTGCTGCAATTTCTACCAGATCAAGCTCTTTCTCTTCTGCGATGCGTAAGGCTTCTTCGATGGAAACAACTTGTGGCTCAATGCCATCTCCAACTAATCGGACATGAGTAGCTTTGATCTTATCATTAATTTTATGTTCCGGTTCTCTTTTTACCGGGAACCTGTTCCTGCCGAAATTCGGCCGAGAGTTGGGAAAAGTTGCTATGGTGCCTCCTTTTTGATTATTAGATATTATGATCTGGTTTTGATCCCAGTGTACTTAAATTAGTAATGCTTTACTAGTAAAAATCCTCGAATTAATTCATACTTAATTCCTAATAACTTCTCAAATTTAATTTCGAATAGTATCTTGAGGTAATTTACGAGCCTGCGAATATCGGAATTTATCGGCAATTGTGAAAGTTTTTCCTTTGCGGATTTTGGCAAATAGCACCTTTTTGTAGCTTTATTTTGGGAAAAACCTAAATTTAGTAGCCCATCTATAAATTCATGGGCTACTAAATAGATATTTTGTAAATGAAAACTATACTTCAAGCATACTTTTTACTTCACGTTGAACTTTACTAATAAATTCCTCAATTTTCAAACTACCTTGATCACCTTGACCATGTAATCGAACCGAAACAGTTCCTTCTTCTGCTTCCTTTTCACCAACAATTAGCATGTATGGAATTTTTTTAATTTCTGCTTCACGAATCTTTTTACCAATTTTCTCATCGCGATGATCAATTGTACCACGTATATCAGAATTAATTAATTGTTGCAAAACATTTTTTGCGTAATCATTATACTTCTCAGAAATAGGAAGAATAGTAACCTGATGAGGAGCTAACCATAATGGAAAATTTCCAGCATAATGTTCAATCAAGAATCCAATAAATCGTTCATGTGTTCCTAATGGCGCACGATGAATACAAATCGGAGTTTCCATTTCATTATTTGCATTTCTAAATGTTAACCCAAAGCGTCCGGGTACTGCAAAATCAACTTGGTTTGTTGCCAATGTAAACTCTCTTCCAATGGCACTCCAAACTTGCACATCTATCTTCGGACCATAAAACGCACCTTCATCAGCCACTTCCACATAAGGAATATTTGAATCGATTAACACTTGGCGAACCATGTCTTCTGTTTCTTTCCAAAGCTCAGGCTCATTCACATATTTCTTTCCTAATTTATCAGGAGAATGTGTAGAGAAACGCATCACATATTTTTCAATCCCAAATATTTTAAAATATTTAAGATACATATCATTCACAGCATTAAACTCCTGTGCAAACTGATCTTTACTACAATAGATATGTGCATCATTCATCTGTAAGCAACGCACACGCATCAAGCCAAATAATTCACCACTTTGCTCGTACCTATAACACGTTCCATATTCTGCTAAACGAATTGGAAGATCACGATAAGAAGGATTAAGTTCTTTAAAAATCTTATGATGATGTGGACAGTTCATTGCCTTGAGGTAATAACGTTCACCATCAAATTCCATCGGTGGAAACATCGAATCCGCATAGTAAGGCAGATGTCCACTCGTGAGATACATGCTCTCTTTCGCAATATGCGGCGTACGCACACGCTTATAACCAGCCATTAATTCGGTCTTTTTCGCTAACCGCTCCAACTCTTCAATTATTACAGCTCCATTTGGCATCCAAAGTGGTAATCCCGGACCAACATCATCATCAAATGTAAAAATTCCCATCTCCTTACCAATCTTACGATGATCTCGTTTTTTAGCCTCTTCAATCATCACAATGTACTCGTCCAATTCCTGCTTTTTAGGAAAAGTGATTCCGTATATGCGTGTAAGTTGAGGATTATTCGAATCGTTTTTCCAATAGGCACCAGCAACATTTAAAAGCTTAATCGCCTTAATAACGCCCGTATTTGGTATATGTGGTCCACGACATAAATCTGTAAAGTTACCTTGAGTATAAAACGTTATTGTTCCATCTTCAAGGTTGCTTAATAAATCAAGTTTATATTGATCTTGTTTCTCCGTAAAATATGCAGTGGCTTCAGATTTTGTTATCTCCTTACGGATATACGGATTATTTTGCTTTGCTAGTTCCGTCATTTTATCCTCGATCATTTTAAAATCTTCGGAAGAAAAGGAACGACCTCCAAAATCAACATCATAATAAAATCCATTCGAAAGAGCAGGTCCCACCCAGAACTTAATACCAGGGAAACTAGCTTCTAATGCTTCCGCCATCAAATGGGCAGATGAGTGCCACATCGTATTCTTGCCTTCATCGTCTTTCCACGTCAGCAGTTGTAAAGTTGAATCACTGTCAATAGCGCGCATTAGGTCACGGACTTCTCCATTTATCTTCGCCGCAAGAACATTACGGGCTAAGCCTTCGCTGATTGATTTTGCAATATCCATAGCGTTGGTGCCTTTTGGGTAGTCACGCACGGAATTGTCGGGCAATGTAATTTTGATATTCATAAATTTTGTGAAAGAGGTGCAAAGATAATACAGGATACGATGCTATCCTTCGTTGTGCTACTGATACTGATAAAAATCTTTTATTTCTTGCTGTGGAAAATGCGAATGTTAAGGTAATTTTAAGAGAACCATTGAGGAGAAAGGCGCTAATTTAAATTCATGTTCATTGGCTTCACAATCTGGATGAGATTCATAAATTAATTGAAAATTATGTTTAGGATTATCTTCGTTTTTTAGAATTACTCTTTCGTTAATGAGATTATGTAATATTAACAAGGTATTATTTTGATAAGAGGTAGAAAAAATAAGCACTTCATTTTCTTCACAATGAACACTATCAATTTCACCAAATTCAAGTGTTTTATTTGTATTGCGAATATGAATCAAGTTTTTGTAAAGATGGTAAATCGATGATGGATCTTCTTCCTGTTCAGCTAAAGTATCGACAGTTACATCCGTACTAAAAACTGGTTTTATCCATAATGTACGATCATTATCTTTTGCATTTTTCCACAAAAATGGTTCGCGAAGATTTTCATCTGGCTTCTTACCAAGCATACCAATTTCTTCACCATAATATAAAAATGGAATGCCTGGTAATGTAAGTAATATTGCAGCTGCCAATTTTATTTTTCTACTATCACCATTTAACCGTGACGCAATTCTTTCTTGATCGTGATTACTTAAAAAAGTCGAATCCTTTGCAAGAGGATAAATATTTTTATAAAGCTCACGAACACCTTTTAACCAATGGGCCAAACCATCATGATGTTCATTTAAAACTGCTTGTGTGATGTGTTCTGATAGTTCAAAGTTAAATGCTGATGTTAAACCTCTATAGAGGTATGGTGCGATATATCCGCATGATTCTGCTATTTCTCCAACTACTAATGCATCAGGATTTAAAATTGAAACATGCTCACGAAATTCTTGCCACCATTTATAATTTGCATCTTCACATCCTGGAGGAAAAATATGCATTGCTGCATCTAAACGAAATCCATCCACACCTAAATTTAACCAGAACGTTGCAATATCTTTTGCGGCTTTTCTGACGGCTAGATTATTATAATTAAGATCAGGCATTCCCCTCCAAAAAAGTCCATAATAAAATTCGTCTTGTGGCCCTTCTTTAGGAACATGCCAGGAAGAAATTTCATTATCAGGAATCTCTTTTGCATTTTTCCATACATACCATTTCCGATACGGATTTCGTTTGCTTTGCATAGCAGCTTGAAAATAGTGATGTTGATCACTCGTATGATTGAGTACTAAATCAAGAATTATTTTTATTCCTCGAAGATGTGCTTTTTGAATCAACATATTAAAATCTGCTATAGTTCCATATTCAGGATCTATTGAATTATAATTTGTCACATCATATTTATGGTAAGATGGTGATGGAAATATTGGCAACAACCATAAGCCTTCTATTCCTAACTCTGAAAAATAATCTAGCTTTCCTATCAGTCCATTCAAATCACCTATGCCATCTTTATTTCCATCCGCAAAACTCCTAACAAAAACCGAATACCAAACACCCATGATACTTATAATTTTATTCCGTGAAATTAAACACTAATTAAGAATCTAAGTATTGGTCATGAATTTTTTATTCCAGTTTTTATTATCTCGTCATTGCCCACCTAAAAATTTCAACTCAATTCTCGACCCTTAAGGGGTCGAGAATCATGTCAAGATTTGATCAATGCGAAATCGCTAAATTTGGATTCCCAAAAACATCAATATTCTAAGGACTAGATGTCAAAGCAAACGCAAGATTTTTCTTTCTTCGAACAAGTTTACGAAGTAGTGAAGCTTATCCCAAAGGGACGAGTTACATCTTATGGTGCAATTGCCAAATATCTTGGCGCAGCTCAATCTGCGAGGATGGTTGGTTGGGCTATGAATGCATCTCATACTATGGATCCTCCAATTCCTGCCCACAGAGTTGTGAATCGAAATGGATTATTAACAGGAAAACATCATTTTGGCGAACCCAGCAGAATGCAACGACTTCTCGAGAATGAAGGAGTGAAATTCGATGGGGATCAGATTTTAAATTTCAAAAATATCTTTTGGGATCCCACGATAGAGTTGTCATTATAACCGATTCTAAAAACAGTAGAAGGGAATAAAAAATTAGTCAACATTATGTTTATTCCGTAGGTGTTTTTTAATTTGATTAAAGCACGTTACACTGATGGAAAATTTCAATTAAATTCCCAGTGATATTTTGAAATATATAATTTAGATTTAAAATTTTAGCATTTGTTTTTCTGCATAGTACTTTTTCATCCATACACTAAGATGTACCCATAAATTGTTTCCACCACTTCGTATTAAATAATAAAACATAATGGCGTAAGAAAATTATTAAAGAAAAAAATCATTTTTTTATCTTATAAAAATGAATATTTTTCCGTTATATTATAAGAGAGTACAACTTAATATTAAATTAAAATAATCTCTAAATTCAATATTTTTACATTGTCGTATTGAAATGGTTGTAGGTGATTTTGGATATTTCACTAAGAATAGGAGGTAACTTATTCATGTCCTTACCTTGAGTCATAATAGTTAGTAAATAAGGACTTTCATTTAGGTATATAATTGCTATTTCATGTAATTCTTTTCCTAGAGGTGTACCTTGTTCTCCAAATTTATGAACTATAGTTATTTCTTTAGGTAAGGCATTCGCAATACCTATTTGAAATGTACTCTTGGAGAAAAGTGTTAATGCATATTCTGAGCTAGCTTTATTTAAATAAGTAGAACTATAAAGTACTCTGAAAAACTTTGATACATTAACCGCGGAAATGGAAAAATTGGGATCATTTTCTGGTGGTTCAGGAAGCCCAATATCGGTAAAGAACTTCTTAAAACCATTCATATTTACATTTTGAATCAAAAGCATCGTGGCTGCATTATCAGAATTTTCAATCATTGCCTCTAAAAGCTCATTTGCCCTATATGACTTGCCAACTTGTATCATCTTATCAGGATACTCTTGGTTTGGCATGTTGCTAAACACCTTTTCGTACTTGATTTGTTTATTTAACAATGATGGATTGTCTTCTGCAAATTTCAGGTAGGTTATTAGTATGGGAATCTTGATGAGGCTACCAGGATGGAAACCTTCATTTCCATTAATATTCATCCAGCTCCCATCGTTTAGTTCCCTAAAATAGACTGATGCATTGCTAATTTCGCCACTTAATTTTTTACTTTCAAGGAATGTGTTAATTTCATTTTTTAATGACAGCAAATCTCCCGATTCATTGGGAATATCTGTTAAAAGTAACGGGTGAATAAACTTAAAATCCTTCGTACGAACTTGACTCATCTTAGTGATGCAAGTATTGTATTCTATTATCTGTGAATTTAAATTTTTGGAGCTTTCATATTCGTTAAAGAAATAATAGTTGCCTCCTAAAACTATCAAAAGTGTTAATAAAAGGTAATAAAGTGGAAGCCGCTTTATAAGGAATTCTTTAAAAAAGTGTAGAAATTTCATTTTGGATGTATGTTCTAGTAGTAAAATTACAATTTGTCCCTAAATAAATGAGCTTTTCACCCCATTTTCTTGCTGAACAGGTTATTTTAATATTTAAACGAAAAAATTACTTTATTTAATAGGATTAGTAGGTAAAAAAAATCCGCCCTTTTGAGGCGGATTTTTTTCAATGAGTTTGAATAATTATGCTTCTACGCGAACGTTTACTGCATTCATTCCTCTTTTACCTGGAGTTACTTCGAATACTACAGCATCACCTTCACGAATTTCGTCTTTCAGTCCTGTTGAATGAACAAAAATGTCCTCTCCTGATTCACTGTCATTGATGAATCCGTAACCTTTGGTTTCATTGTAAAATTTTACTTTACCTTTTTTCATTTTAATAATGTTGAGTTTAATTAATGCATCAAAGATACACAAATAAGCTTATATCAGTAGTATTCATAAAAAAAATATCCGATTATACTCTTTATTCCGAATTTGATGTTTTTTATGAATGGAATTTATTCAATATTTTATCTGTAATTAATTGAAAATTAAATGGTTAATTTATATTTATTACCTATGACTTAAAATAAAACTTCAGAAACTATCTTTTATTTTTTAACTTAGGTACATGTTTTCTATCCACAATTATATTATTTGTCGCTTTGTAATAATCGTAAATTTGTGCAATTAACATAAAAAAAGCGTTTTTAAATTAATGATTATCCTAAACTATTTCATCTATTACTTCATTATCATCCCAATATCACTATTGCCTTTTCGGGTTTTATATTTTCTTTCCGACATGCTCTTTTTCGTTTTGTATTATTTTGTAGGTTATCGTAAACGAGTAGTACTTGAAAATCTCCATAATTCATTCCCTGAAAAATCAGAAAAGGAAATTAATCTTATTGCTTTGTTGTTTTACAAACATCTATGTGATATCATGGTTGAAACTATAAAATCTTTTACCATTTCAGATAAATCTATCAGTAAAAGAATGATTTTATTAAATCCTGAACTTCTAAATAAATTTTTTGATGATAAAAAAAGCATCATTCTCGCTGGTGGCCATTACAATAATTGGGAGTGGATTGCTACTTCAATCGATAAACAAATTAAACATCAAACGATAGGATTGTATTTGCCATTATCAAATCTTTTTTTTGATATGAAAATGAGAGAAAGCCGAAGTAAGTTCGGACTTATTTTGGCGAGTACTAGAAAAGTAAAAACTGTTTTTGATGAATATAAAAATCATTTAACTGCTACCATTTTTGCTATGGATCAATCGCCTGGTCATCCAGGAAAATCGTATTGGCTTAAATTTTTAAACCAAGATACTCCTACACTTTTTGGTGCAGAGAAATATGCAAAGGATTATAATTATCCGGTCCTATATGGCACAATTCATAAAGTAAAACGAGGACATTATACTTTTCAATTTAGTACTATAACCGAACATCCGCGTGATACAGCTCATGGTTATATAATTGAAACTGTAACAAAACTAATCGAAGAAGAAATTATAAGGGAACCGCAATATTGGTTATGGACACACAGAAGATGGAAACATAAAAAAGAATCTTCTGAAACGCAAATGAATATTCATTAATTAAAGATCTAAAAGAAGCCCTGAAATTCTAAAACTTCAGGGCTTCTTTGTGTAATAATTATAATTTTATTTTGAACTTTTAACGGGTCGATCTTTCGACCAAGGTCGATCATTGTTATTTGTTCGTCTTGGTGGAGTAGATCTTCTTTGTGAACTGTTTTGATTACCTTTCGCTGGTGCTGCAGAGCGTTGTGTTGGCATATAGTCACTCATCGGATATGGATGGTCAGTAACTGTAGGAATTGATTTTCCAATCAGTTTATGAATGTCTTTTAAATATTCTTTTTCTTCTTCATCACAAAATGAAATTGCAATTCCACTTGCTCCTGCGCGACCTGTTCTTCCAATGCGATGTACATATGATTCTGGAATATTTGGTAATTCATAATTGAATACATGAGATAATTGATCGATATCAATTCCACGAGCAGCAATATCTGTTGCAACTAAAACACGAGATAAACCATCTTTGAAATTATTCAATGCTCTTTGTCGAGCATTCTGTGATTTGTTCCCGTGAATGGCATCTGATTTAATTCCCGCTTTTACAAGATCTTTTACTACTTTATCAGCACCATGTTTCGTACGTGTAAATACAAGTGCAGATGCAATTGCAGGATTGCCTAAAAGGTGAAGAAGTAATGACTTTTTATCTTTCTTCTCCACAAAATAAACTTGTTGCTCAATAGTATCTGCTGTAGATGATACAGGTGCGACTTCAACTTTCTTTGGTTGATGCAATATTGAATCAGCTAACTTCTGAATCTCTGGTGGCATTGTAGCTGAAAAAAATAATGTTTGACGCTTCATTGGTAATTTCGCAATTACTTTTTTTACATCATGAATAAATCCCATGTCAAGCATTCGATCGGCTTCATCAAGAACAAAAAACTTTATGTGATGCAAAGAAATAAATCCTTGATTCATCAAATCAAGTAATCGGCCAGGCGTTGCTACTAAAATATCAACTCCTTTTTTTAGTGCATTTGTTTGTGCAAGTTGTGATACGCCACCGAAAATTACCATGTGACGAAGATTGCAATGCTTACCATAAGCTTCAAAGCTTTCATCAATTTGAATCGCTAATTCACGTGTTGGTGTTAAGATTAATGCTTTAATCTTTTTGTTGCCTTTATCATCATGACGTTCTTCATGTAGAAGTTGAAGTATGGGAATTGCAAATGCAGCAGTTTTCCCCGTTCCTGTTTGCGCGCATCCTAAAAGATCTTGTTTGTCAAGTAAAATTGGAATTGCTTGCTCCTGAATTGGTGTTGGAGTTGTGTAACCCTCAGTTTTTAAAGCCATGAGGATGGGCTCAATAAGATTTAATTGATCGAAGTTCATTCGTTGAATAAATTAATGTCGGCTTTCTTAGTTAAAGAATCTTAATCAAAAGCCTGATGAGAAAGATTCCATTTTTGTCATGCACCTACAATATAGATAGAGCTTAACGTTGCTAATCAAAGAGTGATTAACAGCAAAAATTGACTAAAGGCTATCAATTTAAGAGAGGGATTTTAACTGAGCTGAATAGCAAAAATCTATAAATTTTTGTCTCAATTTATTTTGCGGTAGATGATATCAATATCCACAAAACGCCATTACTACCACAAAGGTATGTCAAATCCATCCGAAAACCAAATACTAATTTTCTTGGTGATCATACGATTGAAATCAAAAAATGTTTTTAATGTCGGTTTTATTTATTCTTACTTAATATAAATTCAGTGATATCATCTATTACATAAGCAGCAACGTTATGCTGTTCTTCATATTCTTTCGGCGAACTTACATCGCCAAGATCCTCAAAAAATAAATGATTCAATTTATCGTAAAGTTGAAATCTAACATTGCTTTTTTTTTTGAGTGCAATTTTCCATAAGTCATATTCTTTTGTCGTTACTTGATAATCACGCTTTCCTTGAAGTATAAATAATGGAGTTTTAATTTTTGATGCAACTGCTGTTTGATTATATTTTTGAAGGTTCATCCAGTATGCCGCTGGTGTTTGAAGAGGTAGCAAATCTGTAGGCGTATTTGCATTAATTAATTTGCTTTTTGCTAATTCACATTGTTTTATTACAACATCTAAATTTTTTTGATCGTCTGCTGTGAATTCATCCATGTGGAGTAAATAATTTGTTTGATCAATAACAAGTTCTGGAAGCGGTCTCGCATTTCCCGCCATGATAATCGCACCAGCAATTTCAGGATTCTCTAATGCAATTTTTGGTGTTAACATTCCACCTAAGCTATGTCCAATAATAAATATTTTTTTAGGATCAATTTCTTTTACACTTTTTGCGAATGCGATCGCTGCTTTTACATCTATTGTTGTCTCTTCTTCCACCGTTAATTTATCTTGAATTAATTTCATCTGTTCAGAGTAAACAAATGTTCGCTTATCATACCTTAAAACAGCAATCCCTTGTGCAGATAATCCATAAGCAAGATCTTTAAAAATTTTATTCGGACCAATACTTTCGTCTCTGTCATTTGGACCAGATCCATGAACTAAAATAACAATTGGGAAATGGTTTCCGACATTAGGTAATGTTAATGTTCCAGGAAGTTGATACTCGCCACTACTTATATTAATGTCTTTTTCTATGATGGAATCTTGCTTTGCATAAACTGGAATTTTGTAACTTAATTTTGATGGTGGAGGAAGAAATTGCAATCCACTAATTTTGTTCATCTCATTAAACTTGATTCTAAAAATAAGTTTCATATTTTCAAATTCACATAATTGATCAACTATGATGGATCCATCCATTTGACGTCTTGATGGAGATAAAGTATTATTCTTAAATACTCCAAATTTATCTATTAAAGAAGCATAAATATGACTAAGTTTTTCTTCGTTTATTTTAGATGCAATAATATCGTCAAAAAGTTCCGTTATTTTTTTAAATTCCTTATTATTTAAATTGTTAAGTATTTCCACAGCCGCAATTTCAGGAGTCATTCGATTTTGCGCATCAGTTTGGGTTAGTGAAATTATTAGAAAAAAGATGGTAAGAACATTTTTCATTTTACTTTCGAAATATTTAGCGATTTGAATTTTATGTAGGAATAAATAATGGGTAAGCCAGCAATCACGAAAATATAAATGGGTAAAATTATTTTATTAGCAGGTAAAAAATACACTACAATTAATGCACATATTGAAACTCCAACCCATAATTTACCCGCAAAACGATGCGTTAAGTTCCAAACTTCTTCGCTTTCTAATGTCCAGGGTACGCGAATGCCAATAAAATAATTAGAACGTAAATTACCCAGATAATTTCCTAGTATTAAAAACAGGGCAATGACCGAATAAGTACCAATCTCTGAAATGTTAATTTTATTTCCTAATGAATAGTAACAAACCAGTAAAATGATTTCACATAAAAATAAATGGAGTAAAGTACGGATGATTGTATATTTACTAATGAATAATGCGTAGTTACTTTTTCGAGGATCAATTTTTGGTGTAATTAATAATAAGATATAGGTGAAAATATTTATTCCGGGTAGTAGTAATAACCCAATAATTTTTGATGCATAATTATCGGGCTCTCCATCAAAATTAAAGTGAATTGGAACTTGTGAAGGAAATTTATCCCAGTAAATCGCAATATAAATTATGGGTATAACTAACAGCACCCAATTAATTATTTCTTTTCTAATAGTTTTCATTTTCTTCGTGTTTTAATTTCTTTTTTCTGAGAGATATCTAACATCCATTTCATAATACCATCAAAAACAGTTGTGTTTAATGAGTAACGAATAAATTGTCCTTGTTTTATGGATACAACCATGTCTGCCTGACGAAGTAAATCAAGATGATGTGAAATACTTGGCTTACTAATCTCAAAAGCATCCGCAATCTCACCTGCCGTCATATCCTTTTCGCGAAGTAGTTCCAGTATCTTCCTTCGAGTGGAATCGTCAAGCGCTTTAAAAGCAATATTCATTTCTAAATTTATATAATTAGGCAAATGTCTAAATATTATTGATATTTCCAAAATAAATTTTTATTTGCGATTAGTTACTTATTCACCTCTTTCAATCTGCTTTTGGTGCTTAGGAGCGAGGATTACCTACCTTTGCTCTGAAATATTGATTAAAATGATGATTGAAAAGGCGCTGGAGAACTTAAAGATTACTGCATTAAATGAGATGCAGAAAACTACATTGGAAGCTGCAAAGGATGACAAGGATTTGATTCTTTTATCTCCTACAGGGTCAGGAAAGACGGTTGGATTTTTACTTCCTTTATTGAAGCGATTGAAAGACGACAAAAGAGGAGTGCAAGCATTAATACTTGTTCCTTCACGAGAATTAGCAATACAAATTGAACAAGTTTTTAAGTTAATGTCTACTGGTTATAAAGTAAATTGCTGTTATGGCGGACACCCAACCAAAACAGAACGTAATAATTTATCAGATCCACCAGCAGTACTTATTGGTACTCCCGGACGAATTGCATATCATGTTCGCAATGAAAGTTTCGATGTGAATGAAGTTCGTTTTTTAGTTCTTGATGAATTCGATAAAGCGCTTGAATTGGGTTTTCAAGATGAAATGTCGTTTATTATTTCTCATTTAAAGAAAGTGCAACGACGCATACTTACTTCTGCAACAAAGATGGATAGAATTCCTGCTTTCGCAGATTTGAAAAATTCTTTCGAAATTAATTTTCTCAAAGATCTACCAAGTGCTCCTGATTTAAAATTGTCGATCGTGCGGTCTGTGGGTGTCGATAAACTTGAAACATTATTTAAATTGATATGTAAAGTTGGTAATAAAGCTACTTTAGTTTTCTGTAATCATAGGGATGCTGTTGAACGAATTAGTGTACTGCTTAAAAGTAAAGGCATTTACCACGATATTTTTCATGGAGGAATGGAGCAGGAGGACAGAGAACGGGCATTAATAAAATTTCGTAATGGTAGTCATCGTATTTTAATCACCACTGATCTTGCTTCACGTGGTTTAGATATTCCGGAAATTGAGACTGTTATTCATTATCAAATTCCAATTAATGAAGAGGCATATACACATCGTAATGGACGAACAGCTCGTATGTTTGCAAAGGGAAAAGCATATTTGGTTCTTGCCGAAGATGAACATAAACCATCTTTCATTAAAGAAGATTTGGCGGAAGAGATCCTGAACGAAAATACAGTATTGCCTCTATCCACTGAATGGACTACCATTTTTATTGGTGCTGGACGAAAAGACAAAATAAACAAAGTAGATATTGTTGGATTGCTTCTCCAAAAGGGTGATTTGCAAAAAGATGAATTAGGAAAAATTGAAGTGCTTGATAATTTTGCATACGCCGCCATCAAGTCAAATAAGGTGGATAATTTATTGATACGTATCTCCACCGAAAAAATTAAAAATAAAAAAGTGAAGATAGCAGTGTCTTTTTAATGCATTACCTGCGGATGACATATCATAATCCATAGTTATGTTTTTTAAAATAATTCTTGCCAACTGCTTCGTACCTCTTTTTATCATGGATTTTAGATAAATTTTCTATTAAAATGACCCTTGCAATTTTAACTCTAAAATGTGTGTTTTGATTCTTTTATAGAGGTGAAAAGATGATTTTAGTAAAGGTAAATTAATAGATAATTGGGATAATGTTTCGTTTTATAAACTTCTTAGACCTGTATACAATTTTAAAATTATGTTTTGTAAATTACCCATTGCAATTTTTTCAATGTTTAAATGAGCTAAATGATTTTGATTCAAATTTTAGATAACATGTATTCGTTAGATATACCTACAAGAATATGCATCAGGCAATTATTTAATCGCCCTTAGTATCGATGATTATTCAGCCGGAGCAAAAATAATAGTAAAGGTGGAGTAAAATTAAAAGTTACTACCATAAATTTATGCACTTACAGTAACTCTTATGAAAAATTAAAATTCATAAACTTAATTTTAAATTGTGCATCCGAAAGCTATCGGTTCTTAATTTTTAATTTTTCATGCGATAGCTATCGGGTCTGAATTAATCATTCAATTTCATTTTCCAAATACGAAGCTTCTTCTGTCATACTCGATCCTGCAACTAATTTATTGATTGAAAAAATTTCTTCTTCACTCAAAAGTCGAAATTCTCCTTGTGGAATTCCTGCAAGTGTAATGTTCATGATACGAACTCTGTTTAAAGTTTGAACTTTGTATCCAAAGGCTTCACACATTCTTCGTATCTGACGATTAAGTCCTTGAGTCAAAATAATTCGAAACTCATTTCTGCTTTCCATTTTAACAAAGCATTTTTTTGTAATCGTTCCGAGTATGCCAACACCATTCGACATTTTTTGGATGAAGTCATCGTTGAGTGGTCGATCAACAGTCACCACATATTCTTTTTCATGATTATTTCCTGCACGTAAAATTTTATTTACAATATCACCATCATTTGTTAAAAAAATTAATCCTTCTGAAGGTTTATCTAATCGACCAATTGGGAAAATTCTTGTTGGATAATTGATGAATTCAATGATGTTGTGTTTGTCCTTTAAGTCTGTTGTGCAAGTAACACCAACAGGTTTATTAAATGCCATGTAAATAAATTCTTCTGCAACTTTCATTGCAATACCGTCAATACTTACTATATCGTTTTTGCCAACTTTAGTTCCTAATTCGGCGTTCATACCATTTACTTGTACTCGCTTTTCTTCAATAAGGCGATCCGCTTCTCTACGAGAACAATATCCTGTTTCGCTTATAAATTTATTAATGCGTTTTAAATTTGCTGCTTCGTCCACGTAATAATTTATTTGTTGAATACTTAATTAATTTAAGAAATTATTTTTTCCTAAAATGTTTAGGTCGATGATTCCCTTTCCCTTTATTTTTTTCAGGTTCGTAAGCAGGTCCGGCTATTATATGAGTTGGTAATTGTAATTTACGTATTTCATCACCAATTAAATCCTCTATCTTTTTAAATTTACCTTGATCATTGATATTGATAAAAGTCAATGCTACTCCTGTTGATGCCGCTCGTGCAGTTCTTCCCACTCGGTGTATATAATCCTCTGCATCCCCAGGAACATCATAATTTATTACCAATCCTATGGATTCAATATCAATTCCACGGCTTAAGATATCCGTTGCAACTAGAATTTGCAAATTGTTATTTCTAAATTGTCGTAATACATCGTTTCGTTGCTGCTGATCTAAATCGGAATGAATTGCGGATGCATTAAATTTCAATTTCTTTAATTCTTTTTCAAGATCTTTCACTTTATCCTTGGTTGATGAAAAAATCAATACACTACTTATTTCTTTTCCTTTTAAAAGATCGATAATCAATTCAATTTTTTGTGCATCATGAACTAAATAGGCACCTTGAAGAACACCTTCCGCTGGTTTAGAAACTGCAATATTTATTTGTTCTGGATCAATTAAAATTTTCTTTGCCATCGTCCTTATTTTGGGTGGCATAGTTGCTGAAAACAAGAGCGACTGGCGCTCGACAGGCAAAAAACTAATGATTCGATTTAAATCATCACTAAAGCCCATATCTAACATACGATCCGCCTCATCAAGTATTAAATGTTTCAATTGATCAATCTTCACATATCCTTGATTAAAATGGGTTAGCAATCTCCCAGGAGTGGCAATAATAATATTCGCCCCTTCACTCAATGCTCTTTTTTCAATCTCAAAGAAATCACCACCCGTTCCTCCATAAATTGCTACCGCACTTATTGGCGTGAAGTAAGAAAAACCTTGTAATGCCTCGTCAATTTGTATTGCTAATTCACGAGTAGGAACAATGATTAAAGTATTAATTGTTTCTGTATGTGCCTTGATAATTTTATTGATTATAGGTAATAGATAGGCCGCCGTTTTGCCTGTACCAGTTTGGGCACAAGCAATCAGATCGCGATTACTTAAAATTACTGGAATTGCTAATTCTTGTATTGGAGTTGGGCAATTAAATCCCATCGATGTCAATCCCTCTAAGAGCGGTTGTTCGAAATTAAAATCTTTGAATGTCAATTATTTGTTGAGGTTTTATGGAATGTTTTTTAGAGAGGGAAATAAAAGCCTATTCTGGTGGCAACCTTATTGATTTTGAACAATGTCGCAAAATTTAATGAATTCTTTTAATAATAGTTCATTTAGGAGCAAATTATCGCATTTTATTTATCTATGGATTCATCTTAAGATTGGATTTTTTCAAGTCTTTTTCTTAATATATCTGTTTTTAACTAAGATATTTTACAAAGATCAGTATTTCTGAGATATACTATGCAACTAAGGAATTAAAGCCCATATCATTGCATAAATTCCAGATTTTGTCGATTAATTTTGTTCGGTTGATAAAATAAATTTGGTATTCTAATTATTTACTTTAAATTTGATTCATCAACCTAAACACATACCCAATGAAAAAACATTTACTCTTTACTTTTTGCCTGCTAATCTCGGGAATAGCAGCTCAAGCTTCTCATTTAATGGGCGGCCAAATTACTTCAAGAAATATCGGTGGATTAACTTATGAAGTTACGTTAACTCTTTATCGTGACATGTTAGGGATTTCTGTTGATACGAGTTATGGAATTAATTATTCTGATACTTCAGGGGTTAATTTAACAGTTACGGCTTCTAATTCAGGACCCATCGTATTTGGAAATGGGGTTGAGAAATATATTTACACTGGTATAATCAATTTTCCTGCTTCTGGCACTTACGATGTTTGGTTTGAAAACTGTTGTCGTAACGCTGCAATATTAAATATTCCAAATCCTGGTTCTTTTCATTTGGCAAACAAACTTCTTGTAGATTCAACAAATTCTTCGCCTGAATTTTTAAATGATCCTATTACTGTTGCTCAATTAGGAGTTCCTTTTACATATAATCCATTGCCTTTTGATATGGATGGTGATTCTATTGCTTGGATGTTAGATATTCCTCAGGAAGGAGGATTGAGCACGGCTGTATCAACACCTGCTCCAGGTTATTTATTGCCTTCTTCTGATACGTTGGTTCCTTTTAATATGGATCCTGTTACAGGTGAAATCACATTTTTGCCAAACATTGCAGGTAATTTCGTGGTCTCTATGCTCGTTAATGAATATCGTGCTGGAGTTAAAATCGGAGAGATTCGTCGTGATATGCAAATCATTGTTGTTCCATCATTAAATACGCCATCTCCAATAAGTTTAATCTCTACGAATGCACCTTACTCTGGAAAAAATTATACAATTGAGCCAGGAACAGCATTTAACTTTACCGTTGTTGCCAATGATCCTGATGGTTATGCAATTAATTTCAGTTCTAATAGTGAGGCTTTTAGATTGTCAAATCCTGCAACCTTCACTTCCAATGCTACCTTAGGTATTGCTACGGCATCTTTATCTTGGACTCCTAATTCAAGTAATGAACGCTCTAGACCTTATATCATCGGATTACGTTTAAATGAGCCTTATGGTATTTACAATTTTGTCAGCGATATTAGTATTTATCTTCGAGTTCAAACTGCAACAGGAATAAATACCCCAGCGAATGCTGATGTTAAATTTAATATCTATCCAAATCCTACAAGCGATTATATGGTGTTAAATTTCTCTTCAAAAAGCAATACAAATGGTCGTATTGAAATTCGTAACGTGGCAGGACAATTAATGAAAACATACGATGCTGTTAAAGTGGTTAATGGTTTAAATGTTATTCAAGTGAAAGATTTAAATCTTAATGCTGGAATTTATATTGTGAATTTAATTCAGGATGGAAAAACTTTAGGGATTTCAAAAGTGAATATTCGTTAATATTAAATTATAAATACATTTTTTAATGATCCTGTTCAGCTATGATGCTGAACAGGATCATTACTTTTAACCATATCGGTTATTTCTCAAAATGGTAATGTTCTACTTTTTCGAAATAGTTTTTCAAATTTATCTTATAGATAAAACGATAATTATTTTTATTATAATCGAATGAACAAGTTAAATTAGATTTATTACCATTTGGTATAGTACTAATATAATACAAAATGGGAAAATAAAATTTTCTGCTGCTGATAATACAATCAGATGAATCAATACTATTCATAAAAATCTACTTTTATAATGGTTTATATTTATTGTGGTATTTATTTCATTTATTAATGATTAATTAAAAAAATGGAATAATCTTTGTCATCGCAATGCAAAACACCATAACAACATGACCATAAAATTTCGAATGCTTGGATTTTTAGTAATTACGATGATACTTGCATCTTGTTCGCCTAAAATTCCTTTTACACAAGCTATACGCGATCAATATAAACTGGATGCGGCAGAATTAAAGCATATACAGTTTTACTTATCTGATCCAATAGTTTTAAGAAGAGGCGATAATAAGGAGAATCAAAAATCAACAGACGAAGGAACTTTAATCGTTAAGAGTGGTAAAGATTTAGAACATGTTGTATTTAAAGGCAATACTCAAGGTGCAGTTTCTGAAATTGTGGACGGTCAAAAAATTACAGTTGCTTTTGAAGATGGTGCGGAAAAATATTTAGTATTTGGTAGCAGCGGAGATCGGAATGGTTTTTATAAACTGCAAGCGCTACAATGGTCGGGGGAAAGAGGTAAAATTAATTATGGTGGGCAAACCTATTATTCAAATCGTGGTAGTGACAAAGCGATTTTATTATTTAAAATGAAAAGTTTACGAGATGTAAAAGTAGATGAGAAAATTGTAAAAGGGAAAAAGGTAAATTAATCATTGATAAATACATTTTAAAGCCTGAGTACATTTAGTGGTATTCAGGCTTTTTCTTGTTTTAACGATTTTGTTTTGCTAATTGTTAAAATTCCATGTAAAGCAATTGCCATTAAGATTACAAGACTACCAATGTAAAAGCCTGTATTCAGAATTTTGTCTTCATGGAAAATTAAAATTGCTAATATAATGCTGTAAAGCGGTTCTAAATTTACTGATAAATTCATGGTGAAAGCATCCAACTTTTTCAAAGCATGAAGCGAAAGTGTGAATGCAAAGGTGGTACAGCAAACACTTAAAATTAGCAGATAAATGAAATCCATTTTTTCTGGTATTGCAAAGGAGCTTTGGTTGAGGTAAAACCATCCAGGAAGGAGAAGAGTAAGTATTAAAAAACCGGACCCTAACTCGTAGAAGGTTATTAATCCTGGATCATATCTCCCGCTAATCCGTTTATTAAATACAGTAAATAATGAAGCTAGGAACGCGCTTATTAATGATAATATAATTCCTCTGAAATAAAAATGCTGAACTGTAAATATGATATATATTCCTGCTATTACTGCAAGTCCTAATAATATTTCAGACCATTTTGGTAGCTTCCGATTTAATAATGGATTTAATAAGGCAGTAAATAAAGCTACCGATGAAAAACAACTTATTGCTATGGATACATTCGATGCTTTGATTGCTCCATAAAATGTAATCCAATGTAATGTAACAATGCTGCCAATTCCTGCAAAATGCAATAAATGTTTGAGTGGAAGAATTTTAAATTGTTTACTATAAATCAGATAAGCACAGGTCGCTAGGGTACTAAATAGCATTCTGTACCATACTAAAAGTCCTTCATCAAGGTGAATCGCTT
>JANXSD010000168.1 GCA_025352785.1 Bacteroidota bacterium | reverse complement strand
AATATTGTTGAACGTCCTGTTGCAGTAAATGGTAAAGTAGAAATTCGTCCTGTCATGTATCTCGCACTTTCGTATGATCACCGAATTATTGATGGGAAAGAATCGGTTGGATTTTTAGTAAAAGTAAAACAGATGTTAGAGGAACCAGTGAAAATGTTGTACAGTGGTAATGATCCTGTGAAACAGTTGTTGGGGATATGATGTAAATCTTAATTCTTATCTCGATAAATATCGGGACGTAATTTATTTCAAAAACCTTCCTCAATCCCTCCCAAGGAGGGAAGTTAAATATAGATTGAAAATATCATTTGTAAAATTGCTATTTCACGCACCTACAAAAATTCTGAATTCTTATCCCGATAGCTATCGGGATAAGAATTCAGAATTTTTTCACTCACTTATTGCTACCACCTCTCTAACACTTCCTGGCAACATTTGTTTCAGCATATTTTCAATACCCGATTTCAATGTTACTGTAGAGGAAGGACATCCGCTACACGCACCTTTTAAAACAACGTTAACAGTTCCATTTACATAAGACTTAAAATGTATAGCACCACCATCACCTTCAACAGCAGGACGAACATATTCATCTAGTAAATCCATAATTTTTTTATCAATGTCTGGATCGAATGCAATGCCTTCTAATAGAGCAACTTCTTTTTTTACTTCTGCAACTTTGATTGTTTTATTCGCAGCAATTTCAGGATTGTCATTTTTCTTTCCAGGAACATGATTTGCATCAAAAGGAGATCCGAAAAATAATGCTTCTCCCGACATTAAAAATCCACGAACAAATTCGCGAATGATATTTGTAATTTCGAACCAATCGATATCGCCAACTTTTGTTATCGTAACAAAATTCGCTGTAATAAAAACTTTATCGATACCGCTGAAATCAAATAACTGAAATGCAAGTGGGCAATTTACTGCTTCAGCTTTATTCATGTATTCAACAACTCCGCCTTCTAATAACATTACATCAGCAACGAATTTAATAGAGTTCGGATTTGGAGTTAATTCCGCATATACATTGATTGGTCGTGGAGTATTCATGATAAATTTGTACTTGATGGAGTTGATAAATCGTATTTGCCGTTCACTTGTTTTTTTAAGGCACTCAATTCTTTTTTGTTGCGAAGAATTCTTGGTGTCGCTACTAATAATCCAACAAGCGAACCGATTACTAGTGTTATAATCAGTAACAGTGCTAAGCTCATGTTTAGCTCCCATGAAATAAAATGTACAGAAACCGTTTCTGCATTCTGAACGGCGAAAATGACTACTAGAAGTGTCAAAATGCAAGCGAATAGTAATTGCTTCATGGGATGATTGTTTACCTTTGAAGCCACAAAAGTACGGAATCTTATACCGATGATTGAAATTATTTTATCCTTTTAATGATGCAGCAAAAAGTTGATTTCCTCGTAATTGGTTCCGGAATTGCCGGTTTAAGTTATGCTTTACGTGTTGCGGAGTATGGTACGGTGCTGATCATTACTAAGGCGAATGAAGATGAGACGAATACAAAATACGCTCAAGGAGGAATCGCTGCTGTAACCTATGCGCCAGATTCTATTCAAAAACATATTGAAGACACCTTAATTGCGGGCGACGGTTTATGTGATGAGTCAATTGTTCGAATTGTGATTACGGAAGGAATGGATCGGATTCAGGATATGATTCGTTGGGGCGCAAATTTTGATCGTGATGCAAGTGGAAAATATGATTTAGCACGTGAAGGTGGTCATTCCGAACATCGGGTTTTGCATCATAAAGACAATACAGGATTTGAAATTGAAAACAAGCTTTTACAGCAAATTCACAATCATCCCAACATTAAATTACATACGCATCTTTTCGCACTTGATTTAATAACGCAACATCATTTAGGTGAAGAAGTAACGCGAAGTGGAGGTGGGATAAATTGTTTTGGAGTGTATGTTTTAAATATGCTCACTAATAAAGTGGAAACCATTCTTTCACGTATCACACTTATGGCATCGGGGGGCGCAGGACAATTATATCGAGCAACTACAAATCCCTTAATTGCAACAGGCGATGGTGTGGCGATGGTTTATCGCGCCAAGGGAAATGTGCGTGACATGGAATTTATTCAGTTTCACCCAACAGCACTATACAATCCAGGCGAAAGTCCTTCTTTTTTAATCACCGAAGCTGTTCGTGGTTTTGGCGGTATCTTACGAACGAAAGATGGTCGTGATTTTATGCCCGAATATGATGTGCGTGCTTCATTAGCACCACGTGATATTGTTGCAAGAGCAATTGATAATGAGATTAAAAAAAGTGGCGAAGAGAATGTGTATTTAGATTGCACAAAATTAGATGCGAAACAATTCGAAGCGCATTTCCCTAATATTTTGAAAAAATGTTTAAGTCTGGGAATTGATCCATTGAAAAATTTTATTCCCGTTATTCCTGCTGCACATTACATGTGTGGGGGAATTCAAGTGGATGAATTTGGAAGATCGGATATTGCGAATTTATATGCGGCAGGTGAATGTGCGCGAACAGGATTGCATGGAGCAAATCGATTAGCTTCGAATTCTTTATTAGAAGCATTGGTGTTTTCCAACAGAGCGTATTTGAATTGCATTGAAAATTATTCTTCCATAACTTTTCGTAACGATATTCCTGATTGGAATGCTGAAGGAACAACGCATCCCAAAGAGATGATTCTTATCACCGAAAATCGTAGAGAGTTGCAAGCATTGATGAGTAATTATGTGGGCATTGTTCGCAACAATGTACGTTTAAAAAGAGCGATGGATCGTTTGCGAATTATTTATGGTGAAACAGAAGCATTGTATGAAAGAACAATTGTTTCTCCTGCATTATGCGAGCTTCGAAACATGATCAATGTATCGTATCTCGTTGTAAAAGCCGCCATTGCTCGAACAGAAAATAAAGGATTGCATTATAATATAGATTTAGAAAATCGAAATAGTTAGTATGAATTTCCCCGCAGCATACAATTGTTTTACGATTGATTCGGAAGAAGACTTTATCAAACATGCACTTGCGTTATTTCATTTTCAAGCGAACGAAATTCCTATTTATGGTGATTATTTAAACGCTTTAAAAATAGATAAATCTGCTATCACACATTGGAAAAATATTCCTTGTTTACCGATTTCAATTTTTAAAACGCATCAGATAATTGCTAAAGATAAATTAGCTGAAATCATTTTTAGGAGTAGTGGTACAACAGGCATGATTACTTCATCTCATCATGTTGCAGAAGTAAAATTATATGAAGAGAGTTTTTTAAACGCATTCGAAATTTTTTACGGTAGTCCTAAAAACTTTTGCATACTCGCATTGCTCCCCGCATATCTTGAACGAGAAGGAAGTTCGTTGGTGTATATGGCTGATCGATTGATAAAAGAAAGCAATCATACGGAAAGTGGTTTTTATTTAAATCAATATGCAGAATTGGCAGATCTACTTGCATCGCTTCGTGATCAAAAGAAACCGACGATTCTCTTGGGAGTTACTTTCGCTTTGCTGGATTTAGCGGAGCAGTTTCCGTTAGATTTTCCAGAGTTGATCATCATAGAAACTGGAGGTATGAAAGGTCGAAGAAAAGAAATGATACGCGAAGAATTACATCAGATTTTGACGACTTGTTTTAAAGTAAATACAATTCATAGCGAATATGGTATGACGGAATTATTGTCGCAAGCATATTCGAATGGCAATGGAGTTTTTAACTGTCCATCTTGGATGAAAATTACTATTCGAGAAATTAATGATCCTTTTGCAATCGTGAATATTGGACAAAGCGGCGGAATTAATGTTATTGATTTAGCCAATGTTTATTCTTGTGCATTTATTGCAACACAAGATCTTGGCAAACAAAAAAATGATGATGGTTTTGAAGTGCTAGGCCGTTTTGATAATAGTGATTTAAGAGGTTGTAATCTTTTAGTTCAATAAATGTATTTACGAGGTAGCTTTGATAGTTATTTTAGCGACTTCTACTAAGTTTCGTTGACGAATTACATCTGCAAAAGTGATATTTTGTAATTTACTTTCAACCCATGCTATGAAATCGAAGTATTCGAAAACAGTTCGTTCAAATGGATCGTCTTTAAGTGGTAATAGATCTTGGTGCAGATTGTTGTAGGATTCGAGCATCTCTTTTTCATTCGTAGCTTTAGAAATCTTGCGAATAAAATCTAAAAATATTGTTTCAAAACGAAACATTCTTTTTCTTTTATCTAAATATCGTTGCACCGATTTTAGTGCATACGGAAGCAGCGTATTATTGCCCATTTCTAAGTGAACTACAAGGTCAAAGATTCTTGCGAAGGAATAAATCTCCTGATTTGCATCTAAAGCAGTATCATTTAATAATCGATTCATCCACTGAAGTGAAAGTGTAAGATCGCCATTGGCAAAATACAATACGGATACATTGAAAAGAAAAAATGCCTCACGTACTTTATTTAATTTATTTTTGTATTTATTGAGTCCGTTATCAATCTCTGGCACTAATTCCAATGCGCTATCAAAATCCCCATTTTGCAAATGCAAACTGAGCTTTGTACTAATGGATGTTGAAAATAATTTTATAGCGAGATCTTCACTTAATTTTTTTCCAAGCATTTCTGGAATATTATGTAGCTTCTCTATTAATATTTTAATTTCACTTTGCTTATTCAGTTGTGTGCACAAATAAATGAGATTGCTGATAACTGCAAAATATTTATTGGGCTCTTGTTGAATAAAGTCACGATTGGATTCAATAAGTTTTAATTGTTTACTTAGCCAAATATGACTTTCATGATAATCACCAATGCCAAAATAGTAAGCTGAATAAATATGCAGATACAAATAATGACTCTCATAAGATAAAGCATGATCTTCGCTCTTTAAAAGTGTGTTATCGATGAGGGTTTTAAATTGTTTTACCTCTTCTGTATCACGAACTTTCCCATGCCGATTTAGTAAAAAAAACAATTTGCTTTTTAGATTCCAAAATTCACTGTAATTGCTAAGTTTTTGTAAATGTAAAACATCCTCCTCTAATAAATCTGTTAGCCCTTCTTCATCGGTTGTTGTATAACCATCTTTTTCAATCAATCTTTTTTTCCATTTGCTAACATCTAAAAGCGTTGTGTATCGTTCGTGTTTTTGCGCAAGTTTTTTTGATCGTTGCAACATTTTAAAGCATTCATCATACAATGATTTCTTAAAAAGAATTTCTGCATAGTGAAGTAATTTTTTTAATTGTACATCCACCGAATTTTCTGCATGAAAAGAATCTAAACTTTTTAAAATGGTATCATACAATCTGTTCTTTGCAATCGCAAACGAATTGCGCGCCTTCTGCTGTTTGAATATTTTCTTCAATACAAGCTCATCGTAAACGCTCATGCCATCGATGGCTTCAAACAAGCGTAAATATTCATTTTTTTCGCCAATCGTATGACGAGAAGCATCCAATTTGAAATAGCGCTTTTCCGCAGGTGTTAAGGAGCGAATTAATCGAAGGAGTACGTCTGATGCTTGCTTTGACATGTATATTTTAAGAAAAGGTTTGTTCGTTATAGAATCGTAGTATTTGATTTGGAGGGTACTTCAAATCGAATAAAGATGATTGTAATATTTATCTTTTAAGAGTAATGAACGGCCTATTTTCCACTTTACCAAATTAAGTCATTTAATGTTGTAAGTAAAGCGTTTTCGAAATCATTTTAGAGTTAACAAAAATCTTGACTTGTATACTTTAGCTTTTGCGTTCACAGTTCATTATAGCCCTTTCACCTGTAAATCTGACTATTTAGACATAAATCTATATGGTTTTGTTCCTGCTTCTTTAACTTTGGCCAGTGATATGAAATTATGGGCGTAGGCTATTCAAGATATTTAAAGATTATTTACATTATCGGAGATTTCTTCCTCCTCAATGCTTCGTTTTGTTTAGTAAGCTTCTACTTTAAATGGCCTAACTTACAAGCTGATTCCTTCTTTCTAGCCCAATTTCTATATATCAATTTATTTTGGGTGATCACTACGTTTTTTACAAATATTCATACTATTGATCGTGGTCTTCGTTTCGAGCAGATATTAGTTCAACTTATTAGAGCATTTTCACTTTTTACTATTATTATGATTGCGTTCCTGTATTTCTTTGGTTCAATTTTGATCCCTGTTTTTCATTTTGAAATAAAGCTTTTCCTATTCGGTATTCTCTTTTTTCTTTGGAGATCCATTATGGCAAATTTTATCAATTTTATACGCCGTAGGGGATTAAATTATCGTAAGGTAATTATTGTTGGAAACGGAGCGCCTGCGATGGAAATGCAACGATATTTTGAAAGTCATCCAGAAGTAGGTTATAAGCTGAAAGGCATTTTTTGTGATGGTAGTACAATCATGCAGACGGAAGAAATTTCAGGAAAAGTGAGTGATGCGAAACAGTTCGCCCTCGACAAAAAAATTGATGAAATATATTGTTCTCTTTCAGGTTTAGAACCAGAACAAATTGCAGATCTAATGGATTTTTCGGATAGGAGTTTAATTCGGTTTAGGGTAGTCCCAGACTTTCGAGGCTTTGCGAATAAAAAGGTGAAGATTGATTTTTATGATTCCATCCCCGTATTAAGTGTGCGAAATGAACCACTTCAAAATATTGGAAACAGAATAGTGAAAAGAGCTTTTGATATCATGTTCTCGCTAATGGTAATTATCCTTGTGTTCCCATTTGTGTTTTTAATAATTGCACCTTTGATAAAACTGAGCTCTAAAGGACCCGTTTTCTTTAAGCAGTTAAGATCAGGACGAGATAATATAACCTTTTATTGTTGGAAACTCAGAACGATGAAAGTGAATGAAAATGCTGATGTAGAACAAGCTAGAGAAGGCGATGTGAGAATAACTGCTATTGGACGATTGTTACGGAAAACAAGTTTAGATGAATTGCCTCAATTTTATAATACTTTAATTGGGAATATGTCAGTAGTAGGACCACGTCCACACATGCTGAAACATACTGAAGAATACTCGGAAATTATCGATAAATTTATGGTACGACATTTTGTGAAACCCGGCATTACTGGGTGGGCACAAGTTCATGGCTTGCGTGGAGAAACACGGAATAATTCTCTTATGGAAAAACGCGTTAAATATGATGTTTGGTATTTAGAAAATTGGTCCCTTTTGTTGGATATGAAAATTGTTGTTTTAACATTTACTCAAATCCTTTTTGGAAAGCATAAAGGACAATAAAGCGAAATCCAAATCCTCTATAAAAGAAGAACTCTTGGTTCATTGATCTATTCTTTCAATAAAAAAAACCTTTTGTTAATTTATAACCTTTCTGCATTGTTTTAAAGGTTGTATCTCTTACTTTTGCGAATTCATGGAGAAAACAATAATTCTGGAGAGGCCATTCAATATTATAAGTAGGTTGCAGGATTATGTCCAGCTAACGAAGTTGCGATTGGCTTCACTTGTAGTTTTCTCTGCTGCTATGTCTTTTTTATTGGCTCCAGTTGAAATCATCTGGTCGAAGTTTTTCTATTTAATAATAGGTGGATTTTTTATTACTGGTTCTGCCAATGGCTTCAATCAAATTATTGAGCGTGAATTGGATAAGTTGATGGATCGTACGTTGAGTCGCCCTTTGCCAGATGCAAGAATTACAGTAACAGAGGCATTTGCAGTTTGTTTATTGTTAGGAGTTGCTGGTGTTTTTATCCTCACCTTTTATATGAATGTAACTTGTGGAATATTAGGACTTTTAGCGATTCTACTTTACACCGTTGTTTATACTCCTCTCAAAAGAGTTACTCCATTTGCTGTATTTGTTGGTGCAATTCCTGGAGCCATTCCTCCTATGTTAGGTTGGGTTGCCGCTACAAATAATTTGGGATTGATTGCGTGGCTGCTATTTTCTATTCAATTTTTATGGCAATTTCCGCACTTTTGGGCGATAGCTTGGGTGCTGGATGATGATTATAAGAAGGCAGGTTTTAATTTATTGCCTACCGGAAAGAGAGATAAAGGCTCAGCATTGCAAGCTTTATTGTATACAATTTGTTTGGTTCCCGTGGGGCTGATGCCATTCATCTTTAACCTTTCTGGATGGATATCTATGATAGTGATTACCTCAATAAGTGTATATTTTCTTATCAGAGCTTATCGACTATATAAGGAGTGTTCTATTGAAGCAGCAAGAAGTTTGATGTATGCATCGTTTCTTTATCTTCCAATAGTTTTAATTGCAATGGTAATTGATAAAATGTAATAGGATGGAAATGGCAATCACAACCGAAAGAACTAAAATACCAACACTAAAGATTGTTCTTTGGATTGGTTTAGCAAGTATCGTCATGCTATTTGCAGGATTAACTTCTGCCTATTTAGTCCGTGAAGCAGAAGGAAATTGGATTCAATTCGTTCTTCCTAAAGCATTTTATGTATCAACAGCACTCATTATTTTAAGTAGTGTTACCATTCAAATGGCGATTTCTGCAATTAAAAAGAATAAATTACAGGCTGTAAAAACATATTTAATCATAACCCTTGCTTTAGGAATTGGATTCGTTTTTGCACAATTTTTTGGATGGAGTTCATTAGTAGATCAAAAGGTTTACTTCGTTGGAAATCCATCAGGATCATTTGTTTACGCTTTAACGGGCTTGCATTTAGCTCATCTTATTGGAGGGATTTTAGCATTAACAATTACCTCTGGTAAGTCAATTCTTGAAAAATATTCGGCTAATAATTATTTAGGTATCTCCTTATGTTCCATGTACTGGCATTTCCTCGATGGCCTTTGGATATATTTATTTGTATTTTTGGCCCTCAACCATTGATTTAACCTAACCGTTTGAATAATAGATTGTATGTCTGCTGAAGCAACACTTACCAAGGAAGATTCTTCCAAATCCATTTGGGGCGGAGGCCGCTCTCCCTTTAATATTAGCTGGGGTAAAATGTATATGTGGTTCTTCCTAGTATCGGATGCCTTTACATTTTCTTCATTGCTTACTGCCTACGGAGTGATGCGCCATCGCTTCGCCGAAATCTGGCCAAAAGCGCAGGAAGTGTTTACTCACTTCCCCTTTGTTGCAGGTCATTTGCCTTTAGCGTATGTGGGATTAATGACATTCATTTTGATCATGTCTTCTGTAACAATGGTTTTAGCTGTGGATGCTGGTCATCGCAGAAATAATAAAGCTGTTGCATTATGGATGTTCTTCACCATCATTGGTGGCTTTACCTTCGTAGGTTCTCAAGCATGGGAGTGGTATCACTTCATCGAAGGAACGGAACAAGGTGCATTGATTATGCCGAATGGGGATCATTACCGGTTTACAGAAGGCGTTAAAGGTGCTCCAGAACACGCATTAATTGCACCAAATCATACTTACATTACTGATGCAGTTGAAATAGCAAAAATTGAAAAAGAAGGACGACCTGTTCATGGTGCTAACTTAACAGAGAATGAATACGGACATCCGCTCTTTGGCGATTTCTTCTTCTTCATCACTGGATTTCACGGGTTTCACGTATTTAGTGGAGTAGTGATTAATATTATCATTTATTTCAATGTGCTAGGGGGTGTTTATACACGACGCGGGCATTACGAACAAGTAGAAAAAGTTGGTCTCTACTGGCATTTTGTAGATTTAGTTTGGGTATTCGTATTCACCTTCTTCTACCTCGTTTAATTTTAAATATTACCTAACCTCTCAATTGCTATAAGGCATGTCGGAAAATAAAAATGAAGTTCACGGGTATTACACTGGTGATATCCATAATCAATTTGTAGAAGAGCATTACGATCCTAAAAATCGCGCAGTAATTTGGCGAACATTTTGGATATTGTTGGCGATAACGTTAGCAGAAGTAAGCATTGCCTTTACAAGTATTTCACATAATATTTTAATAGTAGTTTTCATAGCCCTCACAATAGTGAAAGCGTATTTTATTGTTGCCTATTTTATGCACCTTAAACATGAAAAATACACGCTCATTTATTCAATCATCTTGCCCTTTATCTTGATTCTGTATTTAATCGTTATGGCATTAGGTGAAGGAAATTATATTCATTTCTGGGATCACGTTCCCTTTCTGTAAGCTAAACTAGTGTGAAGAAAATTCTTATTCTGTTTGCCATTCTTGCGATGCCATCCATAGCGTATCTGCTGATGAGAACTGGTAAGAATAAATACACTACACTCGAAATATATGGGCCGAAAGAACCCATCACAAAAACCGTCAACGGAAAAATAGTAGTCGATACAATTTATCATTCCATTGGCAGTTTCTCCTTGTTAAATAGTGACAGCACAATTGTTACGGAGAAATTAATAGAAGGGAAAATCTTTGTGGCAGATTTCTTTTTCACCAATTGCTCAAGTATTTGCCCTAAAATGTCAGGACAATTAATGCGTGTGCAATACGAATACAAAGAGGATTCATCAGTAGTCATCTTGTCACATACGGTCGACCCTGAACATGATACTCCTTCAGTGCTTAAACAGTATGCAAAAAAGTATGAAGCTATTCCAAGCAAATGGGTTTTTCTTACTGGAAATAAAAAAACTATTTATGATTTAGCACGAAATAATTATTTCATTTCTGCTACAGGTGGTGATGGCGGTAAAGAAGATTTTATTCATAGCGAACAAATGGTTTTGGTGGATAAGAAAAAACATATTCGTGGTTATTATGATGGTACCGATGTTAGAGATGTTCGTCGTTTGATGGATGAAATTAAGTTACTTGAAATAGAAGACGAACAGTCAAAATAATTTTGTATTCTAAAACAATATTGATAATAGAAGTTGCTGAATTTTTTTTAAAATTACCATTCCAAATTTTATTTATCGAAAGATATTTTGATTGAAAAAAATATTGTGCATTAATTCTTGCTACTAAATCATTACTAGATTTATATTAACGAACAAATACAATTTCAAAAATGGATTCATTAATTAATCTAAAAGAAAAAACAGTTTTTCGTTGGGTGCTAACACTTTCAATAATCGTTTTTGTGGCTGTAATAATTTTGAACAGAAAAATTCTTCCAAGACCAGAACAGTTGCCCGCTTTTGTAATGTATTTGCCGTTGCTCAATGCAATCATCAATGCTACCTGTTCTGTTTTATTGTTGTTATCCTTACGAGCAATTAAAAGGAAGGATATTATTACCCACAAAAAATTAAATCTTACAACGTTTGTTCTATCTTCATTATTTTTAATTTCTTACATCACGTATCATTGGCTAGCTGATGAAACAAAATTCCCTATTGAAAATCCTATACGTCCATATTATCTTACCATTTTAATTTCGCATATTATCCTTGCTGCAGTTGTATTGCCGTTGATTTTAATTAGCTTTTATTATGGATTAACAAATCAAGTGAAGAAACACAGAATGATTACTAGATGGTCTTTCCCAATTTGGCTCTACGTTACAGTAACTGGTGTCATCGTTTATTTGATGATTTCACCGTATTATCCACATTAATACCAGGTATAAATTATTTGCAGATATTGCATCGATCTCCTTACCTTTGGTCGATATAAGAATTTAGTTTATTCTATTATGAAAAAGTTCCTGTTCGCAAGTCTCTTCTTTTTTTTATCCATCATTGTAGTGAATGTTCAAGCACAATGTTCCGTTTGTAGGATGGGTGCCGAAACAAATATTGATCACAAAGAGAACGAACGAGGAAAGGGCTTAAATAAGGGCATTTTATATCTGATGTCTGTTCCCTATTTGATGGGTGGTGTTGCAGGCATTATTTGGTGGAGAAACAAGAAAAAATCTTAGTTACATGATGACCTCCCCTTTTATTTCCTGATTTTTTTCATTGGCAAGAACGCAAATCACTTCGTATCTTTACAGCCATTATGGTACTTCACAATAAACATGACAAGTCAACTCTTCACAAAAAACTCGTAGCTGAGACTTTCAAACGCATTACTTTATCTTTTTATCGATATGTAAATATTCAAGATACAGAAGCTTTTCGCACCAACGTATATCTTCATTTAGAGGCTTTAAATGTTTTAGGAAGAATTTATATCGCACAGGAAGGAATTAACGCTCAACTGAGTGTTCCCGAGCACAATTTGGATGCTTTTAGAACTATGATTGACGCGGAACCGCATTTTGCTGGCGTTCCTTTTAAAATTGCAGTGGAAGACAATGGCCAGTCGTTTATAAAATTGATAGTTCGTGTTAAAAATAAAATTGTTGCAGATGGATTGCCAGATGATGCGTACGATGTAACGAATGTAGGGAATCATCTTAATGCTGCACAGTTTAACGATGCACTTGAAGATCCTAAAACTATCGTTATTGATATGCGTAATCATTACGAGAGTGAAGTGGGTCGTTTTGAGGGCGCGCTTTGTCCGGATGCGGATACTTTTCGGGATGCAATGACGAAGGGTTTGGAGTTGGTATCAGATAAACTAGATCATAAAATTTTACTTTATTGCACAGGAGGAATTCGTTGTGAGAAGGCTAGTGCATGGTTTAAACATCATGGATTTAACGATGTTAACCAACTGTATGGTGGAATAATTGAGTATGCCAAACACATCAAGCAACAAGGACTTAAAACAAAATTCATAGGTAAAAACTTTGTTTTTGATGATCGATTAGGCGAACGAATTACAGACGATGTTATCAGCGCTTGTCATCAATGTGGAGAAACAAGTGATAACCATGTAAACTGTGCGAATGATGATTGTCATTTACTTTTTATACAATGTAAATCCTGCGCTGAACTGATGGACGGAAGTTGTAGCATTGCTTGCAAAGAAATTTTCCATCTACCAATAGAGGAACAAAGAAAACTAAGAAAGGGAAGGCAAAAAACAGATACGCTTTCAGTGTACAAAAGCCGTTTACGCCCGAATCTAAAAGATATAATTGCCCAAACGCGCGACCTGTCTGTTTAAAAAAAAACTTACTTACTGGCAATAAATGACTTAATTTAGTAGTACATAGAATACACTTGTCATTGTCAATAACTTACTGTTGATGGGGGTAGGAATGGCTGGATCACTATGTATATTTGTTCCTAACTATTTTTAAAAACATGCCACTTTTATATGGAAAAACGATGGGTAATTAAACCCCAAGGCGATCCCGAGACTGTTGGCAGTCTTGCAGGGGAGCTTCGCATAAACCGAATACTTGTTAACCTTCTTGTTCAAAGAGGTATCACGAACTACGAAGAAGCACGTCAATTTTTTCGACCTTCTTTAGATCATTTGCATGATCCTTTTTTAATGAAGGACATGGATAAAGCCATTGATCGTATCAACACCGCAATCGCTAATAAAGAACATATTTTAATTTATGGTGATTATGATGTTGATGGTACTACAGCTGTTTCTCTAGTCTATACGTTTTTGAAAACATTTTCAAAGGACATTGGACATTATATTCCTGATCGTTACAAAGAAGGATATGGCATCTCTACACAGGGAATTGAGTGGGCCAAGGAAAATGAGTACACGCTCATCATCGCTTTAGATTGTGGAATTAAATCGAATGAAAAAATTGATTTTGCGAACTCCTTAAATGTTGATTTTATTATTTGTGATCATCACCGTCCGGGCCGTGAAATACCTGCTGCGTATGCTGTGCTTGATCCTAAAAGGAATGATTGCGATTATCCCTATAAAGAACTTTCAGGATGTGGAATTGGGTTTAAATTAGTTCAAGCATTTGCACAAAAAAATGAAATTCCATTTAGTCAGATTGAACAATATCTAGATCTAGTAGCAATTAGTATTGCAGCGGATATAGTTCCGATAACAGGAGAAAATCGCATCCTCGCATTTTTTGGTTTGCAATTGTTAAATAGAGAACCTCGTCCTGGCATAAAAGCAATTCTTGAATTGGGTGGAAATAAACGTGAATTAACGATCAATGAAATTGTTTTTTCAATTGCACCACGCATCAATGCGGCAGGTAGAATGGATAGCGGAACAAAAGCCGTTGAATTATTAATTTCACGCACCGAAGATCTCGCAAACATTCTTGGTGATGATATTAATGAACAAAATACTACTAGAAAAACACTCGATCAATCTACGACAGAACAAGCTTTACAACAAATTGAAGTAGATACTAATTTTAAAAATCGTAAGAGTACCGTTGTGTACAATGCAGAATGGCATAAAGGTGTTATTGGAATAGTTGCTTCGCGATTAATTGATAAGTATTACAGACCCACTATTGTACTCACTAAAAGTAATGGAATGGTATCAGGATCGGCACGCTCTGTGAAAGATTTTGATGTTTACAATGCCATTGAAAGTTGTAGTGATTTGTTAGAACAATTTGGTGGACACATGTACGCTGCTGGTCTTACCATGAAAGAAGAAAATGTTCCCGCATTCATCGAAAAATTTGAAAGTATCGTGAGCAATTCTATTCAGGATCGAATGCTTGTTCGCGAAATTGAAATAGATGCTGAATTGAATCTCAAAGAAATTACTCCCGCTTTTTTTCGGATATTAAAACAAATTGCACCCTTCGGACCAGGAAATTTATCGCCAATATTTATAACGAATGCTGTAAGAGATAATGGTCGCGGTAGAGTTGTTGGGAACAATCATTTAAAGCTTGCACTTACACAAGAAGGCGCAAGCCCTGGAGCCTTTGATGGCATCGCATTTCAACTAGGCCATCATCACCCAATGGTTGAACAACAAGAATCATTTGATGTCGTGTATCACATTGAAGAAAACAACTTCAACAATCGTGTATCGTTACAGTTGAATATTAAAGATTTGAAGTTCTCTAATGCGTCAGTGTTCGCTGTGTCTTAAAGGCATTATTGGTTGTAAACCTCCAGGCAATTCCTGCTCTTAATACTGCACTTTCTGTCGGCTTTAAAATAAAATCTTGTGGTGCCGAATTGTCATCATGAGATTCATATTTCCTCATCATCGTATGTCCAACTTCTATCGTGATAGCTAATGGTGTTTTTGGAATATAATAATCTGCAAATAATCGCAATTGTACTTCAAGGAAATGGAAATAAGCATTTTTTCCTTCTGTGAGATAGGATTCTTCTGTACCATAAAAATTAAATCCTGCGTGAAAATTATTTGTGACCGCGTAATCAAGGGTTGCATTATTGGGTAATAATCCCCAGATAAAAAGACGATCGTTTGCTTGCCAATCAAATCCAATTAAAGGTAAAATATAATCTCCATAAAATTCTTTGTTGTAATAGATTCCCGCTTTCCAATCAAATTTTGGATTGCATATATGTGTGAATAAAACAGCACCACCGAGCATGTCATTTTTTATTCCAGGATTAATTTTATTCGTGGAGTTGTACCTGTAAATTAACGTACCACTTAGTTTATTACTTGTATCCTTAAAAGTATGCTCATACGTTAATGGAAAGTAAAGCGTGTAAATGCGAGTATCACTTTGACCTTGTGAAAAGGTCCTGTTTTCGTATCCAGGACTTAAGACAATAATATTTCTTTTATCAACAATTAGTGGCGCATTAAGATTAGCAAGATTCCAAGTGTTTTTTATATGCGCTTCGTCTTCTCCTTTGTATAAAGTGGAGGTAGGCTCATTTGCAGCGTGTAACGATATCAATTCAAGATAAGGCTGCGCTTGTGAGCCCAATCCAATTAAACAGAGCAGAATTACTAGTATATTTCTCATCTTCAAACATAATTATAGAAATGATTTGTACGAGTTCATTTTAATTAAGTTGTAAACCGCTTTTCGTCAATAAATTAATTTCCTATTCATGGAGGAATATCTATAATTGCAGAATGATAAAGTACCTACTTATTACCGTATGCTCTATGCTTGTTTTATTCACTTTCGGAATAACTGGTCATGCAGCACTAACCGACTGGAAGTCACTCGCTACAGATACGGTTCATCTTGGTAAACAAGTATGGATGAAACACAATTTAAATGTTCCTATGCCGAATGGTTATTGGTACGAACGTGATTCAATTAGCAACAAAAAATACGGACAATTGTATTTCTCTTCGAATGCTTTGGCTGCTTGTCCGAGTGGATGGCATTTACCAAGTGACGAAGAATGGCAACAGATGATTAATTATTTGGGAGGCGATTCGTTGGCATTGATAAAATTATTGCCTGGAGGATCAACGGGAATGAATCTTCAATATGGTGGTTACCGTAGTGCCAATAGTCCGAATGATTTATTTGGTAAAAAAGAAGATACAGGATTTTATTGGACCTCGACAGTAAAAGCAGAACAAGTGGCGTATGCTCGAACAATAAAGAAAGATAGTTATTTGATAGAAGGCATTGGATATAAAAGAGCGAATGCGTTTTCTGTGCGATATATTAGAGATTAAAAACTGTTCATTAATAGTTGTTGAATTTTTAGAAACCATTTTTTC
>JANXSD010000064.1 GCA_025352785.1 Bacteroidota bacterium | reverse complement strand
TGTACAAGTAGTTGTTGGAAATGCATCAGCAACTTTAAATAGTTTAACATTTATTACTGCAGGTACTTATTTAACTAGCGACTTACAAGTAAATGGATTTAAATTCTGGATAAATGCTACAAACGATTTAGCAGGAGCTACGCAAATTGGAACATCACAAGCAATAGTTGCATCTGGAGGAAATATTTCTCTTACTGGTTTAACGCAATCATTTCCTATTGGAACAAGATATATTTTAGTAACTGCTGATGTTGCTTACAATGCAGGAGCGCGAAATATTAATATCGCTGCAACTCCCGCTGGAAATATTAATTTTAGTGTAGGTACTCCTACTGGTTTTCCTGTTGCCGCAGGTAACACGCATTCATTTGCTGCAGTTACTCCAACAGTAACTGTTGCTGTTACAAGTTTAACAAATGGCATTGTAAATTTTCCAACACCAAATGCTATACTTTACAAAATATCATTAGTGACAACAACAAATAATACTGATTTAACAAGTTTATCAATTACAACTGCAGGATCCTATTTAACTTCTGATTTAGATGCGAGTAGTTTTAAGTTGTGGTATAATATAAGTAGTTCATTAGCTGGTGCTGTTCAATTAGGATCTGCGCAAGCAGTTGTTTCATCAGGAGGCACAATAACATTTAATGGATTTTCGCAACCAATATTAGTAGGCACAACAGGATTTGTTTTAGTGACAATTGATGTTTCTTCTAGCGCAGTTGTTGGACGCACCATTCATGTTATATCAAATTCATTAGCGAGTACTGTGCAATTTTCACAAGGAATAGTTGCAGGAACGGATCCAACAAAAGTGGGTGGTGCATTGTTGATTTCTCCAATGCCAACTGTTGCTGAAGTTATACTTCCACAGTATGCAGTAAACGGAACTACAGCAGGAAATCGTTTGCAATATGTTTGTCGATTAACATTAAATAATTTAATTCCAAATTCGACGTATCGATATTTTACGGGAGCTTCAGAATTAACAACTACTACTACCGGAACAACAGCAGGAAACTTTTTTGCAATTAATAATTCTTCTGGGGCTAATGGCTACATCGTTGGACAAACTTCAACTAAAAGTATGGGTGGTGTGAATGGAACTTTAATGGGTGGTGATGAATTTGTTGCTACCGGAAGATATGCTGAATTAGTAACAAGCGCAACAGGAAGTTATACGGGATGGTTTGCAATGTCACCAACAGGCAATGCAACATTCACGGCAGGAAAATTAAATTATTTCTATGTGCAATTAAATAATGGAGCAGGAGATACAACTTTAGTTCAATCTGTTCATACAACCAATACTTTTATAATGATTAATCCTGCCACTGGAGTAAATGGTGGGCAAGCAATCAGAGGAACCTCAAGTGGAACTCCAGAAAATATGGTTTTCCTTTACGATAATACAGCTGCAACGGGTCGTCCGATTTATGGAACATGGTTAGAGAACGATGGTATTGCAACAAACTTCACAACATGGTATACAGCGCCCGCTGCAACACCTGTTGATGGAGTGAATGGTTCATGGGGTGCTTACATTCCAGTAGCATTACCAAATGGAATTCGTTGTATCGAACAAAGAAACGTTGCTACTGCAGCTGTGGAAGGTTGTTCTGCAACCTCTGCGAATGGTACTTGGCCAACAGGTTCGGTAAACACAGTTAATCCTACAGGAGGAACAACACCACTTGTAATAAGTTCAACGGATGCATCATTTGTTTGTCCGATATTAAATACCATCAGTACAAATGCGATTTCGCCTTTAACCTATTGTGTTGATGGGAATTTTAATACTTCTGTTACTGTTACATTTAATCCATCTGTATATCCCTATAATTCTACCAATGTTTTTACAGCACAATTATCAAATGCAAGCGGAAGTTTTGCTTCGCCAATTAATATTGGAACCGTTGCCACCTCTGCAAATTCAACAACTATTGCTGGTTTAATTCCTCCGGGACAACCAGTAGGAACAGGATATCGTATTCGTGTAATAAGTTCTTCACCTCCAATAACAGGGACTAATAACGGAGCGAATATAACTTTCACATCAGGAACAACTTTTTATGCGGATGTTGATGGTGATGGATTTGGTGATGTTACGAATACAAATGTTTATTGCTCTTCCATCGCAGCTGGAGTTGCTGGATATATTAGTAATTCTACCGATTGTGATGATTTTAATGCTGCAGTTAATCCATCCGCTATTGAAGTTTGTAATACGTATGATGATGATTGTGACGGTTTAATTGATGAAGGTGTTAAATTAACTTTCTACGAAGATTTTGATAATGATGCTTATGGTAACAATGCATCAACAACACTAGCATGTACTGCGCCGTTTGGATACGTAAGTAATAATACAGATTGTAATGATCAGGTAGCGGCAGTAAATCCAGGAGCTACAGAATTGTGTAATGGATTTGATGATAACTGTAATGGAACAATTGATGAGGGATGTACAGTCTTTACATTCTTCGCTGATGTAGATGGTGATACTTATGGAAACCCAGCAAGTTTTGTTACTAGCACAATAAATACAATACCATCAGGATATGTTACTAATAATTTAGATTGTAATGATAATCTTTCAGGAGGTGCTGCAATACATCCAGGTGCTACTGAAATTTGTAATAACATAGATGATAATTGTAATGGTACTATTGATGATGGCCTTACATTTTTAACATATTATCAAGATTTTGATGCTGATAGTTACGGAAATAGTAATGTAACAATTTCTGCATGTTCTCCTCCTTTCGGTTATGTTTTAAATGGTACTGATTGTGATGATAACAATAATTTAGTTGCGCCTTTACCTCCAGTTATCATTAGTGGAGCAACCAGTTTTTGTGCTGGTGGATCAACAACATTAGATGCTGGAACTGGAATCGCTTATGGTGGTTATACAAATTATCAATGGTCAACAGGTGCTTTAACACAAACAATAAATGTTACTACCGCTGGAACATATACTGTAACCATTACAGGTGCGGCATCATGTACCAACTCTGCAACAGTTACTGTAACTATAAATCCTCTACCTACAGTTACCATTTCAGGTTCATCTAGCGTTTGTACTGGAAGCAATACAACACTCGATGCTGGCGCAGGATATAGCTCTTATTTATGGTCAACTTCTGCAGTAAGTCAAACCATATCGGTAAACGCAGGAGGAACATATACAGTAACAGTTACCAATTCCAATGGATGTTCGAAATCTGCAAATAAAACACTTGTCGCTTCTGCGCTTCCTGTAGTTACTTTAGCAACAACGAATGTTTCTTGCTTTGGCGCATCAAATGGAGCGATAACTACTACTGCAACCAATGCCTGTACCAATGGACCAGGATTAGTGATTTCACGATTTGTTCCTAATCCATTAGGAAATGATAATGCTAATGAATTCGTTGAACTTTTAGCAACAAGAAATATTAATTTTGCAACAACTCCCTACTCAGTTGTATTTGCAAATAATGGAACCGGAACTACTGCAGGATGGGTTGCGGGGGGTGCAACAACGTATGGATTTAATATCACCACTGGTACAGCGATAGCTGGTCAGGTTTATTATGTAGGTGGAAGTTTAATGACTCCTACTACTAATCGTTTGCGTGCTATTAATACAGGAACCACAGGGGGTGATGTTTTTGGAACTTTAAATGCTGGAGGTGTTGTTGGTAACGGTGGTGCAAGTGCGGATGGCGTAGCAATATTCTCTCAAAACTTAACTACAGTTACAAGTTCTACTGTTCCAATAGATGCTTGGTTAGTAGGTACTACTTTAGGAAGTGCAGTTGTTTCGGCAGGTGCTGCAGGATACCAACTTCCAGTAAATGATATTTATTCTGGAGGAAAAATTCAATCAACAAGTACAGTAGTTGCAAATGCTGCAACAGAAAATTTAGCGATAACTGCTGCAGGAACTTTTAATCCTGGTACAGGGTCTTTTGTTTCGCCACGAACATTTACATCAGTATTAATGACGGGATTTATAGCAGGAAATACACCATCAGTAAATGGCAATGGTTTACTAAATTCAACTACAGGATTTAACTATAGTTGGAGTAATGGTGCAACAACATCTGCAATAAGTAATCTGGCTCCGAACACGTACTCATTAACTGTTACTTCTTGTAATGGATGTACTGCAAACTTTAGTAGCGCTATTACGCAACCTACAGCATTAGCAATTTCTCTGATAACAAATACATCCGCAAGTTGTTCGAATGTTGCTGATGGAGTTTTAAAAGTTGGAGGATCTGGTGGAACATCCCCTTATACTTATTTGTGGAATAATGGTGCACAAACTGCACAAGTAAATGGATTGATGCCAGGTAACTATACGGTAACCGTTACTGATTTAAATAATTGTTCGGCGCAAGCTTCCTATACCGTTGGCTTTACTCAAACAGCGATTTTATATTATGCAGATGGTGATGATGATACTTATGGATCCAATGTGGATCCGGGTTCTTTACATTGTGTTCAACCATTACATACTTCTTTAAATCATACGGATTGTAATGATGGTGCATTTGGTATTAATCCAGGAGCCCAAGAAATTTGTAACACCATTGATGATGATTGTGATGGATTTATTGATGACGCAGATCCTTCTGTACTTGGAAGAGTAACCTATTACACAGATGCTGATAATGATAGTTATGGTGCGAGTAGTGCTACAGGCGCATTGTTTTGTTTTCAACCATTACATACCTCAACAAATAATACGGATTGTAATGATGGAGCATTTGCAGTAAATCCAGGAGCTCAAGAAGTTTGTAATGGTGTCGATGATGATTGCGATGGACTTATTGATGATGCAGATCCTTCAATTACTGGCGGAACTTTATATTACACCGATGCTGATAATGATACTTATGGATCATCATCAGCAAGTGGTACACTATATTGCGTTCAACCATTGCATACCTCTTTAAATAATACAGATTGTAATGATGCTGTTTTTGCAATCAATCCAGGCGTTACGGAAGTTTGTGGAAACGGAGTGGATGATAATTGTAATGGACAAATTGACGAAGGATGTAATTCGAATGTAACATTGAATTTAACACTATTTATTCAAGGATTTTATACTTCTGGTGGAACGATGACACCAGCACTTGTGAATGCAGGAATAAGTACAGATCCACTCATGCAAGAAGTTGATAGCGTTGTTGTAGAACTACATGATGCAGTTTCTCCTAATGGTTTAGTTGAAACTGACACTAAAGTATTAAAGGTGAATGGATCGTTGCAACTAACATTTAGTTCTGCAATTTTAAATGGAAGCTATTATATTGTTGTTAAACATCGTAATGCCATTGAAACATGGAGTAAAGTTCCTGTTACATTCAGCACAATTACATCGTACGATTTCGCACATTAATAAATAGTTTGAAAATTTTTAACCCTGATTATTTGAATAAGATAATCAGGGTTTTTTATTTTCTAATAGTTCAAGGTGAATATTTCATCATTAACTATTACATATTAATATTAAAAATACATTTCATTTCATCCAATATTCTTGTTCGTTTTTTTATCAATACTTCTTTAAAATATACTTTCCTAGGCAAGGTAAGGCAACGGTTTTTTAATGCCTTAGTGATTAAATCTTTATGCACTTTTGGATTAAATCATCTATGCATTTTGTATAAAAAAGGGTGAACCTTCCATTATAAAATCATTAATTGGAAAAACGCTACTATTCGCTCTTTTATGTAAACTTTATAGCTAATAGCCATAATCAGGTCTTTGATATTGTAATAATTTCTTAAACTTGTATTCTCAAAACACAAACCTTCACTAATGAAAAAAAATCTACAATTAATTCTCCTGTGTTTCATTGTATTCTCTAGTACTGTTAATGCACAAAATAATTCCAATTCTCTTTGGCGATTAGTAACAAAAGAATCTTTAGAATCTTCTCCCAAAATGCGTAGAAATAGTTTCCCCACTTCTGCATTTTATTATCAATTAAATTTGAGTTCCTTAAAAAATATTTTGAAAAATGTACCTGTAAGAGGCCTGCAATCAAGCCAAGTAATTGTTGAATTCCCAACAGCGAGTGGAGTGATGGAAAAATATCGAGTATGGGATTCCCCAATTATGCATCCAGATTTATCGGCGAAATATCCACTGATAAAAACGTATTGTGCACAGGGCATTGACGATCCAACCGCTACCATGCGTTTTAGTATTACACCATTTGGATTAAACACCTTTACCTTATCAGGAAAAGCAAGTACAAATTATATCGATCCATATACAAAGGATTTAAATTACTACATCGTTTATGATAAAGAATCATTAAAAGGTACACCACAAAATTTCGAATGTTTCACAAACGATATAGAAAATTTACCTTCGCTAAAGGGACCTTCTATTAATATAATGGCAAACACGAACGACCAAACATTAAGAACATTTCGTTTGGCACAATCTTGTAATGCAGAGTATGGAAATATTTTTGCAACAACACCAGGTACAGAGAAAGCGGATATCCTGGCGCAAATGGTACTTACTATTAACCGGGTAAATGGAATTTACGAGCGAGATTTAGCCATTACTTTACAGTTTATTCCAAATAATGATACCATTATTTTTTTCGGAAGTACTTCTGCTGATCCTTGGTCAACAGAATTCAATACAAAAACAGCACAAACAATTGATGCACGTGTAGGAGTTGCAAATTATGATATCGGCCATAACTTTAACACTTCTGGCGGAGGAAATGCAGGATGTATTGGATGTGTATGTTTAAGTACCTCACAAACAGGAACACATAAAGGTAGAGGTGAAACAGGAAGTTCAAATCCAACAGGTGATGCATTCGATATTGATTATGTTGCTCATGAAATGGGTCATCAGTTTGGTGGCTACCATACTATGAATACCTGTAGCAGAAGCGGAAATAATACTTCGGAAGTTGAGCCCGCAAGTGGTACTTCAATTATGGGCTATGCTGGAATCTGTCCTACAAATACTCAAGCACATAGTAATGATGATTTTAATTTTATAAATATTGATGAGATATCGTCCAATATTCATGCAGGAGGAAATAGTACTTGTGCAGTAGTTACATCTTTAACTGATCAACCTCCTTTAGCAGATGCAGGAAGTGATTATGTGATTCCAAAAGGAACTGCATTTATTTTAGAAGGTTCAGCAACTGATCCCGATGGAACAGCATCATTAACGTATAACTGGAGTGAAAACGATCCAGCACAAAGCCCAGGAAACGGAGCACCAATGTCGACATATACTGTTGGTCCATTGTATAATGTTCTACGACCAACTTCAACACCCATTCGCTATATGCCGAATCTTGCAAGTGTTGTTGCAAATAATCTTACACCTACGTGGGAGGTAACTCCATCTGTAGCTCGTATTTTAAATTTCTCCTTTCTTGTTCGTGACAATGATGTGTTAGGAGGTCAAACATCTGGCGATGTGATGAAAGTAACAGTTAATAATTCAGGACCCTTTGTTGTGACTTCACAAAATACGCCTTCAATGTGGAATGCGGGCGCTTCAGAAATTATTACATGGAATGTGGCTGGAACAAACTCAGGTGCAGTAAATACAGCTAATGTAACTATTTATTTGTCTTTAGATAGCGGTTATACTTATCCATTTATTCTCGCATCAAATGTTCCAAATAATGGAAGCGCGAATATTGTTGTTCCAGCAAGTGGAGCAACAACTACTAAAGGAAGGATAATGGTTCGTGGTGCAGGGAATATTTTTTATGCATTAAATAGTAATATTATTACAATCGTTTCTTCGGAGTTTGTTATGAATTTTAATAATGCGAATATTAGTATTTGTGGTAGTTCTGATACGACATATAATTTTGTTTATAATACCTATTTAAATTTTAGTGATACAACAACTTTCTCCGCTTTTGGAATCCCAGTAGGAAGTTCCGTCACCTTTTCTCCTGCAACGGCAATAAACGACAGCACTGCGGTTCAGATGGTTCTTTCAGGATTAAATACTGCAACTCCTGGAACGTATACCATTCAAATTACGGGGACCTCTGCTTCAGTAACAAAATCAACAAGCGTTACCTTGTCCGTTTCTGATCCTAATCCATCAGTAGCTTCTTTATCTAGTCCGCTGAATGGTGCAATAGGAATAAGTTCACCGTTAAATTTAGCTTGGAATGCAAACAGTACTCCTGGTATTATTTATGAGGTTGACGTTGCTACTGATTCTGCCTTTACAAATATTATTGCAAATAATGTTGCGTCTACTACCAATACTTTTTTAGTATCATCCTTATTAAATTCAACAACTTATTACTGGAGAGTTAGAGCGTACTCTATTTGTGGAACATCTCTTTATTCGAATGCATGGTCGTTTACTACAGGTACTTGTCAATCATTAACGAGTGCGAATGTTCCAATACTTATTTCTGCAACTGGTACACCAACTATCACGTCAACACTACAAATTCCAACTATAACAGGAACAATTGCTGATGTAAATCTTGTTGGACTAGTTGGAACGCATACCTATATAAATGATTTGACATTTAAGTTAAGAAGTCCGCAAGGAACTATAATTACATTGTTTGGTGGGATATGTAATAATGAAGACAATTTCGATTGTAACTTTGATGACAGTGCTCCTTCAGGAGCTTTGCCTTGTCCACCAATAGGCGGCGGAACATACCAACCACAAATGCCTTTATCTACTTTTAATGGTCAAAATCCTTCAGGGATATGGACGTTGACAGTTGCAGATGGTGCTAATCAAGATGGTGGCTCATTGGATGGATGGGGATTACAAATTTGCACGAATACTGTTAGTGGAATTTCAGCTCATACAATTATTAGTGATATATCTATTTATCCAAACCCTGCTAATGATTTATTTACTGTAAATGTTAATGGAAATGCGAATGAAATATACATCGTAAAAATCACGAATAACTTAGGACAACTTTTACAGAGTAGGACAATGAATTCCAATAGCAGCTTAAATATTGATTGTAGAAATTATAATTCTGGAATTTACTTTATTAATGTAAGTGGTAAAAATTCAAGTGAGACGCGAAAAGTAATCCTTGCAAAATAATTCTTATTTCTCATTATTTTTTAACGAAGAAACCTCACACTGTGAGGTTTCTTCGTTAAAATTAGTTTCGAGCAATTAATTATTTTAATTTACACTCTTAAGTAATAGGCATTAATTAACTTTCAATTTTTACTATTTGGTAAACGGAAAAATTAGTATGAGAAAACAAAACATATTATTCACCATTTTATTCGTTATTTCTACAATTTTTGCTCCTCAAATAGCGGCTCAAAATAACGCTAAACAACCACAAAATAGTGTTAGAGAACATTCCAAATCACAAAGACAAACGTATTTGATTTCGGGCCAAGTAACCCAAACTAGTTCCTATTGTGGAGGTGCAAGACCATCACAAGAAATGCTTGACAAAATAGCAATTCCAATCGCTTACCCTAATAAAAAATTCTATATTAGAAGAGGGAAAACTAATAGTTTAAATCTTAAATTCTTAAAAAGTTTTAATACTGATAAGGATGGAAATTATACCATTCGACTTCCTAATGGAATTTACTCCATAATTTTAGAAGAACAACTTAAAGAAATTAATATTAGTAATTACACTACAATAAATCAACAAGTTGATACGAATTGCATAAAAGAATGGTGGAGTAACCCTTACTATTTATTAGAAGTAAAAAATAAAAATATTTCTGATTTAGATTTTAATTTTCATCACAGATGTTTTGTTACCAATGATATTCCTTGTTTGAATTATGTAGGACCAATGCCTCCATAATATTATGTAATACCAACTACCAATATGTTTTAGTCCAATCTACTTGTCCTTTTTCATCAATACTTCTTAAAAAAAATAGTTCCGTAGGCAAAGGCTATGCAACGATTTTTTTAAATCGTCTTGATAAAAAAATTACATCACATCTTTGGACTAAATCATATTGGCAATTGGTATAAAATCACATAAATATAAATTCAAATACAATTTCTATTTTTTGGGTTTTCGACAAAAAAAATATTTTTCATCTAACAAATAATGCATAAAAATGCCAAAATGAATCGTTCCTTATATTGGAAAACGAGGAATGAAAACTAAATTGATTTTGAAACTAAGTCATGAGCAAAAAAATAGTATACATTATTAAGAATGCTCTTTTTGCTTCTTAAAAAATGGTAAAGAAAAGTTTTTATCTCCTTTCATAATTTTCCACATTACACCAATGTAAATTAAGAACAAGAGAGTGTTTAGTGAATAATAATAATTTGGAATATCGGGAGTAAATTTTCTCAATAGAATACTTAGTCCCCAAACAAAAATAGCGGCACCAACAAACAGCGCTATTTTTTTTAGTTCATAAGGAACTGGAAAAATTTTTTGTCCAAGTAGATAGGAAAAAATCATCATACTAGCATAGCAAATTAAAGTTGCCCATGCTGCCCCAGTATATCCCATTTTAGGTATTAACCATAGGTTGAATAGTATGGTTATGATCGCACCATATACAGAAAGCCAAGCACCATATCGAGTTTGGCCTGTTAACTTATACCATAAGCTAAGGTTTAAATAAATCCCCAAGCAAAGATTTGCAATTAATAAAATGGGTACCACATGTAATCCGCTATAATATTTATGACCGATAAATATTTTTACTACATCGATGTATAGCATCACTCCAAGGAATATTATACTACAAATCAATACGAAGTAATTCATCACATTCGCATAAAGTTGCTTCGCATTCTCTTTATGTTGTTGTGCAAAGAAAAACGGTTCAGCGGCATATCGAAAAGTTTGTACAAAGAGCGTCATCAAAATACTGAGTTTATAACATGCGCTGTAAATTCCTAATTGTTGCATTGCAGTAACCTTATCTGTTACTAGATATTTTAATATGGCACGATCAAGTGTTTCATTAATCATACCAGCAAATCCAGCAATAAGAATTGGGAAAGAATAGATGATCATTGCTTTCAATAATTCTTTATCTAAAGGAAATTTTATATTCTTGAAATCAGGCAATAAGAGAAGTAACGTAATACTACTTGAAATTAAATTTGCTAGAAATACGTAACCAACACCAACCGTAGGATTATAACAAAATAGCATCCATGAGTCAGGATGATGTTTTGCAATTTCAGGTAAAATAGATAGGAAAAATACATTGAATCCAATATTTAAAATAATATTTAGCATTTTTAATCCAGCGAATAATTTTGCTTTCCCTAATTGTCGTAACCGTGCAAAGGGCAATGCTGTTAATCCATCAAAAGCTAATATTAACGCAAACCATACAATATATTCGGGATGATTTGGATACCCCAATCTATTTGCAATTGCATGGGAGAAGAGAATAAGAATTCCTGAAATAATAGAACTTGTTATAATTAATGTGATTAGGCCATTTCCAAAAACTTTATCACGATCACCAGTTTTAGTAGAGAAATGGAAAAATGCAGTTTCCATTCCGAAAGTGTAAAGAATCATTAAGAAAGTGACGTAGGCATAATATTCAGAAACAACACCATATTCGGCAGGCAAGAAAATTCTTGTATAAAAGGGAACTAATAAATAATTTAGTAGTCGGCCTACGATGCTGCTTAATCCGTATACGGCTGTTTGACCTGCTAATTTTTTTATCTGGCTCAAGGGATGCTTTGCGAAACTTCTGCGAAACTACAAAATGCCTTGAATCGAAACTAATAGTTTATGAAAAGAAGTGAAGGAATCGCGATCAACCTTTTATCCAATTGTTTTTATGAGCCATCGAAATGATTTGAGCTTTCGAATTCACATGCAACTTAGTGTAAATATTCGCAATATGTTTTCGAACTGTTAGTGTACTTATTTCGGTAATCTCAGCAATTCTTTTGGCATCATAACCGTTCACTAAATGTAATAGTACTTCCTTTTCTCGTTCTGATATTAAAGTATCGATTATTGATGGGTTTATTTGAGTATCCTCATTTTTTCTTTGTCCAAGTAATTTCAAGGTTTTTCTAGCAATGGCAGGACTCATTGGTGCTCCACCATATTCTAAAATTTCTGTAATTGCTTCGCGTATGCTGAGATGACTTTCATGCTTTAGCAGATAACCACATGCGCCTGCTTGTATCGCTTCAAATATGGTATCATCATCTTCAAAAACAGTAAGCACCACAAAAAAGATAGAAGGATAAATTGATTTTGCTAATTTAATGGTATCAATGCCATTCAATCCCGGCATTTCTATATCCATAAAAACAACGAGTGGCAATTGATGCAGTGGTAATCCCTTCAGCTTCTCTAGGAATTCATGACCACTAAAAGCACTTACTGATAATTGCAAATCTGGAAAAGGAATTACCTTTTGCAAAAAACTCCTATGATTAATAGGATTATCATCAACTAGGGCTATTTTCATATTTGAAATTACTTATAATGTAAAAGTGAACAGTTTAATTTTCAGATAAAATACTTACTTTGTAGTATTACCAGAAATAAATACACAAGTTCCATGTGGGACAACGGAGCGCCACTCAACATTCCATCCAGAGGCATGAGCACGATCCATAATATTTTCCATCCCATTACCTTTTTTTGTTTTATCGAAGTCGAAACCAATGCCGTTATCTTCAATTACAATTTGCCAAGTTTTATCACTAGTAAACGTAATAATCACATCTGTACTGTTGCTATGTTTTAATACATTGTTAATACATTCTTTAAGTATAAGAAAAATATTTAAGATTTTCGACGGTGCGAATTCTACATCTTCCGCAATGTTCTCTGAATAATTATATTTTATATCTGGATAATTTTGCATTAGACGAAGCATCCAAACTTTATAACGATCGGCAAGCTGTGTGAAAAGTAAATTCTCATTTTTAAGAACCCAAATAGTGTCACTTAATTGAGTAACCATACTTCGAGCATTTTCATCAAGTTGAGTAATGATTGCTTCTTTATTTAAAATCCCCTCCTTTAAATATTTCACATTGGAAGTTATGGCAGCAGCATAAGATCCTAAGTTGTCATGCAAATCTGCGGCAATTCTTTTTCGTTCGTTTTCTTCTGCAACTATGATTGCTTCAACAGAAAGTTTCTTTTGTTCCGCCATTATTGCTTCTAATTTTCTTTTTTGTACTAACTGATAATTTCGATACAGGAGAAGAATTAACATGGCACTTAATATAAAAAAGATAACAGTGCCTATTCGAAAATATCTGCTTCGTGTTAATTCGTATTCTTGCCTAATAATTATATTTTCTTTTTTTTGCAATTCAAATTTTGCTCCTATCCTAGCTATTGCTTCCTCTGAATTGTTTCGATACAACGTATCTTTTAAATTTATAATGGTGTCTAAAGAATTGGCATATTCTCTTATTCTATTCGTCTTTTTTAGGTTTTCAGCTAAAGCGGAATACAGATAAATTAATTTTGAGGTATTGTTGATTTGTTTCGCTAATACAATTCCATTTCTAGCTACCTCTATTCCTTTCTCAGGCTGATTGATATAAGCATAAAATGATGAAAGCTGCGCCATATCAGCAACTAAATAGAGTATATCGCCAATTTTTTTTCTAACTTCCAATGCTTCTTTTAAATCTTTCTCTGCTAAAGCAAATTTTTCTTTTTTAAGATATAAATCTGCCTGAATGTTTAGTGCATTTGCTAAACTTGTTAAGTTTTCCTTTTCACGACTGGATTTCAATCCTAAAGCAATAAAATAAAAAGCAGAATCATATTTATTTACATTTCCATAACTAGATGCGAGATTGTTAAATAAGTTCGATCCAAATCCTATAATATTTTCATTAGTGCTGTAGTGATATCCTCTGTTTAAAAATCTAATAGCATCTTCATATTGCCCAATTTCCATATTCGCCCAACCTAATAAAGTATACGCTTTAATTACCGATAAAGTATCTTTAATTGATTCAGCATCTTGAAGTATTAAATAGGCTAGTTCAATAGCTTCTTTACTTTGGTTGTTTCTGATCAAAGCACTGCAACGAATAAATCGAATTTGTATTTGTATTTTTTGAGGTGATTTTAAATGATTACTTTCCTTTAATAAACTGTCTGCAATTGCTATAGTTTTTTCTGTTTCTCCATTTTTTGATAAATAACTGCAGTAGAAAAGTTGCATTCGATAATCTTCTTCAGTGCCCTTAAAAATAATTTTTTTTCCTAATTCAATGTAGTGCAATAAACTATCCGATGAAAGCGAAAAATATTGTCCACAAAGAGCTAATAAAATAGTGTGTTTCTCTTTATCGGGAGGATTAAGTATTAGTTTATTCCGAAGACTATCAACCTGATGTGTTTGAGCATTCGTTTTAACAGATAATGTTCCAATTCCTAATAACAGCAATACTATTCTTAGCGTATTTTTTAAATGCATAACATCAGGGTTCTCCCTTATTTTATTTGCGATAAAGTTTACTTTCTTAATTAGTATAAATATCCAATAATTTTTTCATACTTCAAAATCACTACTACAAATTGAGTAGTGCACTACTACAAATTAGGTATTTACAAGAAGCAAAAAAGCTAAAACCTTTGTAATGCTAACAAAAATTGAGAAGTCGATCAATTATTAGATTGAATCGAGTAACTATTTAAAACGATACTTTTCTTAGCAAGTCATTTAACATTGAAATTATCAAACCATAAATAAAATGAAAAAAATTACTACACTATTCCTGTTTTTTATGTTCGTCTTGAATATAGCGAGAGCAGAGACGGAACCAAACAATGTTTGGAACCAATCAAATCTAATTACTTTAGGAGCCACGGGAAGTGGGACCGCAGATCTGAATTATGATGAGGATTGGTGGCGAATTATAACCCCTAGCGATGGGAAACTTACGTTGACGTGGTCATCGCTCAATGGAAGTAATGTTTACTGTCAAATTTATGATACATTGGGTGTTCAACAATTTGCTTCGGCTTACACTAGTGGAAGCAATTCAGTTTTAAATGTTGATGGATTAGCGAAGGGAAATTATTATGTACGATTTATTGCTTATTTCATTTCTGAATCTACTACGTATAATTTTGTACCAACATTTACTGCGGTACCTGTTCCTAACGAAAATGAACCGAATGATGTTTTTACGCAAGCTAATACTTTTGCGGTTAATGATTCTGTAACGGGTCATATCGGATATTTCCACAATAGTTATGATGATTTAACAGATTGGTGGAAAATCACAACCACTTTAGATGGTAGAATAGATTTCACTATTTATTCCTTGAATAGTCAAAATGTATATGCAGAATTATTTGCATCCGATGGTGTTACCTTACTGGTAGGTAGTTATACAACAACAAATGCGACGTATTCGAAAGATGGATTAGCGCCTGGCGTTTATTATATTCGAATCAGAAATTATTTTGATTCTGAATTTTCGCCTTATGCATTAAAAAATAATCTCGTTCTTCCAATAAATACTGCAGAAACAGGATCAGCAAATGATAGTCCAGCTCAAGCAAAAGTTATTAATATTAATGATTCCATTAATGGGCATGTTGGTTATAATGATTATACTTTACGTGATACACTTGATTGGTATAAATTTACAACAACCTTAGATGGTCAAATTAATATAAGCTTAAATGTTTTTAATAATCAGAATGTGTATGCACAGTTGTTTGACGGAGATGGCGTGACGGTACTAACAGGATCATATACTACAACATCTGCAATATATTCGAGAGATGGATTGGCTGCAGGGACATATTATATTCGTATCATAAACTATTATAGTAATGCGGAATGGGCTCCATATTCCATTCGAGTTACTCAAGTAACTACTGTTCCAAACGACGCAGAACCAAATGGAACTAGAGCACAAGCATTAAATTTAAATTTAAACGATTCCGTAACGGGTCATATTGGTTACTATTATAATGGTAATGATGATCTTGAAGATTGGTATAAAGTTACAACTACTGCTGATGGCCAGTTAAACGTTAATATTTATTCGTTAAATAATCAAAATGTATATGCTTTACTTTATGATAACGATGGGGTAACGTATCTAACAGGATCTTATACGACTACATCCGCCACCTATTCCATCAATGGATTAGCTGCTGGAACTTATTATATCCAAATAAAAAATTACTACAATAATGAATGGGCGCCGTATGCACTTAAGGCAACATTTAATTCAGCATCTAATAATGATATTGAATCAAATGGTAGTCCTGCAACAGCTTTACTATTGCCTATTAATTCCAATGCAAGTGGGCACATCAATTATTACTATAATTTAGCTAGAGATACTTTTGATTTCTATTCCGTAACTTTACCTGTAGATGGAAAATTTAGTTGGACAATTAATTCACTCAACGGACAAAATGTTTTCGCTACTTTATTTGATCACGATGGCATTACAGTTTTAGCTGATAATTATACAACTTCAACTTTAACACAAACACTAAATAATCTTGGTGCGGGCACTTATTTTATTCGCATTAGAACCTATTATGGAAATGAATTTGCTCCATATACATTATCAAATGTATTAGAGCCAATGAATTTTCTTGCAGAAAACACAGCAAATAATGATGTTGCTACACAAGGAACTTTGTTACCTGCAAATACACCTACAGGTGGACATATTTATTTCTATTATAATTTAATTACAGATCCTCAAGATTGGTGGAAAATTGGTTATGATGGCAATGGAACAATGAATTTACAACTTGATGTAGAACAAAATCATTTCAATACGGATCTTCCATACATTAATTATGATTTATTTTCCGATACTACCTTAGCTCCAATTTATACTGGTCAGGTTCATGCATTAACAAATACAATTAGCATGAGTGGATTATCGGTAGGGAAATATTATCTCAAAATTTCTTCCTCTTATGCAACATTTGGAGCGTATCAACTTACTGCATCATATACCGAGCGTTGTTTATCTTCAATTGTTGTTGGTGCTTCATCGCAAACTACGGGATGTCAAGGAAATATTACTTACAATCTTTCGGGAGGACTTGCGCCCTATTCTGTTCAATTATATAAAGGTGGCGTAGCCTCTGGCGTACCATTAACTGGAAATAATTCCGTTATTTTTTCAGGACTAGGTATTGGAACATATACAGCTAAAGTCTATTCTTTTGGCGCATCCGGATCGTGTAATAATGCATCGGCATCTACTACTTTTTCATTGCCAGCAGTTCCAACAATTACAGCTGGCGGGGCAACAACATTCTGTCAAGGTGGAAATGTAACCTTAACATCAAGTTCAGCAGCAACCTATTTATGGAGTACAGGTGCTACAACGCAAGCAATATCAGCAACAACAAATGGAAATTATTCTGTTACTATTGCGAATGCTGCAGGATGTTCTGCAACTTCAGCAACTACATCAGTTACCGTAAATGCATTGCCATCAACACCAACAATTATATCTGGTGGAGCAACAACATTCTGTCAAGGTGGAAGTGTAACGCTTACTTCAAGTGCAGCTACATCTTATGTGTGGAGTACAGGTGCAACAACGCAAGCAATCTCTGCAACAGCGAATGGAAGTTTTTCTGTTACCGTAACGAATGCAAACGGATGTTCTGCAACTTCAGCAACAACAACTGTTACCGTAAATGCAAATCCAATTGTTAGCTTATCAGCATTAGCTTCTAAATGTACTACTGATGCTGCATTCGCTTTGTCAGGTGGATCACCAGCGGGTGGAACGTATAGCGGAACAGGAGTGAGTGGTGGACAATTTAATCCAGCAACAGCAGGCGTTGGAACGTTTGTAATTTCGTATTCTTTTACCAATGCAAATGGATGTTCAGCAAGTGCAACACAAAATATTTCAGTAGCAAATTGTGGTGGATGTACGCCAACTATTTCAACAAATGGATCAACAACATTCTGTCAGGGGGGAAGTGTAATTTTAACTGCATCATCAGGAATAAATTATTTATGGAGTACAGGTGCAACAACGCAAGCAATTACTGCGAATACAAATGGAAATTTTTCTGTTACTGTAACAAATGCGAATAATTGTACTGGAACATCAGGGACAACAACAGTTACTGTAAATGCATTGCCATCAACACCAACAATCACTGCTGGTGGAGCAACAACATTCTGTCAAGGTGGTAGTGTAACACTTACTTCAAGTGCAGCTACATCTTATGTGTGGAGTACAGGTGCAACAACGCAAGCAATATCTGCAACAGCGAATGGAAATTATAGTGTAACTGTTAAGAATGCAAGTGGGTGTTCCGCTACTTCTTTAGTTACAGTTGTAACGGTTACTGCAAATGTTACGGCTAGTATTTCTGGCAATACTTCCGTTTGTTTAGGAAGCGCTACTACATTGCTTGCATCAACAGGAAATACTTTTGCATGGAGCACAGGTGCAACAACGCAATCTATTAATGTGGGTCCAACAACGAATACTTCTTACACAGTTACAATTACTTCAGCTGGAGGCTGTACTTCATCTGCATCTGCAACAGTAACGGTTTCACATTGTGGTGGTTCTTATTGTAATGCTAATGGTTTAAGTAAAAACAAAGGCTACATTTATAAAGTAAGACTGAACAGTATTAGCAATACAAGTGGATGGAATGGTGGTTATGCAAATTTCTTAACTACATCTACAACGTTAACGAAAGGTAACGCATACAGTGTTGCCATCACTCCTGGATATTCCTCCTGTTCTATCCGATGTTTGTATACGCGTGTTTGGATTGATTGGAATCAAGATGGTGATTTTAATGATCCAGGTGAGTTGGTATTCGCCCCAATTGGATCAAGTTTCTTCCCTCGATTTGGATCTATAAATGTCCCGGCTTCTGCATTAAATGGCACAACAAGAATGAGAGTAGCGATGCGATATGGCGCAATACCAACTCCATGTGGAACTTTTAATTTTGGAGAGGTAGAAGATTACACAATTACTGTTAATTCATCTAGTGTAAGAATTGATGATTCTCAAATTACGAACACACAAAATAATACTGATATTAATTTTGTGATTTATCCAAATCCTGTTGGTGATGTATTATCGATTCAATTTAAAAATGCTGATGGTAGTTTAAATATCGATCAAGGAATGTTAGTGGAGTTATTGGACTTGAATGGAAAAACTATTCTACAAACAACATTACAAGCAACAGAAAAACAAATTGATGTTTCGCAGTTACAAGCTGGAGTTTATTTTGTTCGAATGATCGCTAAAGAGAATAATGTGAATGTAAATACTAAACTTCAAAGAGTAATTATTACACACTAATTTATGGATTGATAATCATTTTTTAAAACTCGTCTGTAAGGAATAATTTGCAGACGAGTTTTTTATTGATACAAATAGTAAAATTATTTTAAAATTGTAAAGGAGATAAAGCTTCTATCTAAGATAACTACATTCAATTCAAAATGGGATACATTGGCTCTCGGAGGTCCATGTTTACACCAGTCAATAAATGTATCTAGATTCTCTTTTTCGCCGCAAGCATTTATCAAAACTGATTGATCACTTTGATTTTTAACAAATCCAATAATGTTTAATTCAATTGCTTTTTGTTGTGTATGTTTTCTAAAAAATACGCCTTGTACTTTTCCAAACACAATCATCCTAATGCAACTGTTTCTAATCTCAGAAATCATTATTTTGATTTAAAATCAGCTTTTCTTTTTTCTAAGAATGCAGTTGCCCCTTCTTCAAAATCTTCTGTAGAAAAACATCTGCCAAATTGATTAATTTCAAGTTGAAAACCATCTTGATTTTTATCGTAATAAGCGTTCACAGTATTGATTATTTCGCTTACAGCTATTGGAGCTTGTGCCATTATTTTAGTTAGTATCTCTCGGCACTTATCCAATAGTTGATCTTGCGGTACGACATAATTTACTAGGTGTAAACGATATGCTTCTTGTGCGTCAATCATGTCTGCACTCATCAATAATTCCATTGCTTTCGCTTTCCCAATTAATTGTGGTAATCGTTGTGTACCGCCATAACCCGGTATTAAACCAAGCTTTACTTCTGGTTGTCCAAACTTTGCATTTTCCGAAGCAACACGCATGTGGCACGCCATCGCAAGTTCACAACCTCCACCCAATGCAAAACCATTTATCGCGGCAATTACTGGCTTCGGACATTTCTCAACAGCATTAAAAACGGCATGTCCATGTGCGGATAATTCTTTGGCTTCTTCCGTTGTGTAAGCGGCAAATTCGCTGATATCAGCACCAGCAATAAATGCTTTAGTTCCTGAACCCGTAAGTATAAGTGCACGTACACTTTCATCTTTTTCTGCTGCAGCAAATGCTTGACCAACTTCTGCAATGGTTTGTTTATTTAATGCATTCAATTTATCAGGACGATTAATCGTGATTGTTAGAATACCATTATTATTTTCGGTAAGAATGTTTTGATAGGTCATGTGTATGGGGGAATAGTTTTTAAAAATTACGATTTGCTTCAACCCATTGTGTGATGTAAGCGATAATTACTTTGGTATCTGTTCCTGGAGGAAATAATTGTCCGCAACCTAAGGCTTGCAGTTTTTTCATATCACTGTCGGGGATAATTCCACCGCCAGTAAGTAAGATGTCGTCTAATTTTTTTGCCTTCATCATCTCAAGAATGCGAGGGAATACGGTCATGTGTGCACCTGAAAGGATACTTACTCCGATAACATCTACATCCTCTTGCAATGCCGCGTTTACAACCATTTCTGGTGTTTGGCGTAAGCCAGTATAAATCACTTCCATTCCGGCATCACGGAGGAATGAAGCGATTACTTTAGCACCACGGTCATGACCATCTAGGCCAACTTTTGCAATGAGAACTCTAATAGGGCGATTCATAGTACAAAAATGGAAAAATTAATGAAGCGAAGTCTTTAAAATAAAGAATAGCAAGATAAAACCTACTAAAATTAGATAATACAAATGGAAACAATAAATTTATTTATTGTTTTTCAACAGAACCACAAAAAAAGTAGTTCCTATTCCTGCTTCTGTTACGAAAGAAATAGATCCTCCCATTGCTTCTAACATGTTTTTTACCATCGCTAATCCAAGTCCTGTACCACCAGTTTTAGTGGTAAAATTTGGATCAAAAATTTTGTCAATTTGATCATTGGAGATACCATCCCCATTATCTTGAATTGCGATTTTATAGTGGTTAATTTCCGATGTTACATCAATATTTATCTTTCCTTCTTTATTTTGTGGAATAGCTTGAACAGCATTTTTAAAAAGATTTGAAAAGATTCTTAGTAGTTGATCTTTATCGGCAGTAACATAAAGTGTATCTCCTAATTTTGGAAATACAATTTCAACTTTTTCTGTTTGATTATATAAGTCAACTGTTCTTTCTAATATAGATGATAAATCTACACTGGTATATTCGGGCTTAGGCATTTTTGCAAAATTACTAAACTCAGTAGCGATGTTTGATAAGGTATCAATTTGTTCGATAAGAGTTGTACAAATGCGTTGTAACATTTCATCTTTATTCGGACGATCATCCATCCATGCGCGTTGCAAATGTTGGACGCCTAGCTTCATAGGTGTCAGTGGGTTTTTAATTTCATGTGCAACTTGTTTTGCCATTTCTCTCCACGCACTCTCTCTCTCTGACTTCGCCAAAAGTTCAGCACTATTTTGAAGCTCTAAAAGCATTCGGTTATATTCATTAATTAAAGCACCAATTTCATCTTTTTGCTTCCACTTGATGGGTTCGTTTACAGTCCCCAATTTTGTTCGCTTAATACTTTGTTGAATGATACGCAATGGTTCAGTAATGCGATTGGAAATAATAAATGCAAGCAAAATAGCAACACTAAAAAGAAGTACATAAATATTTATTAACGCAACAAGAAAAGTACTAATATCATGTTTCAACTCTGTTTCACGTGCAAAGTAAGGAAGATTTAAGTAACCTATGATTTTATTTTCGCTATTGCGGATGGGTTCATAAGCGGCAATGTAAGAAAGTTTACCGATGTTTTCCGTTTGAATAAATAACGCTTTCTGGTTTGTTGTTAGCCGTTGAAAAGCTTCTCTGTTAATTAATGGGGCTATTAATTCTTGTTCATAAATTTTTGATTGAGATGAATAGAGTAACATCCCAGTAATAGAATAAATATTGAAATCAACAGCTAAGGTACTTGATAATTGTGAAAATGAATAAACGAGATCATCACTCAAAAGTTTTCCTAAGTTATTTCTATTATTTAATTCATTTTGAACAAGCACTAAAACATTATTTATTTTTTCCTTGATATGTGTGTTTTGAGCTTGAACATAATTATTATAGATGTAGGTTACAGTTGACGCGCCAATCAAAACAAGGGTAGCAACCACAATAGAAACAACGGTTAATTGAATTCTACTTTTGAAATTTACTTCTAAGTGGAATCCACTACGAATCCATCTAACAAAAAGGTATATGATTAGAAAGAGTAAACTAAAACAAGTAAATATGTAAGAGAACAATGTTATAAAAACTAACATTCCTTGTGAAGGCATGCTTACGATAATTAATCCGGATTTACCAAATCGATAAAATAAATGTGAGTGGTTTTCGAATGTTGTAAATCGCATTCCATTGAGCCCTCTAAAATATTCTTCATAAGGTGCCTCGGTAAGATAATAGTTGTAATTGCCATTTTGTGAAATCAAATTTCCTTGCTGATAACGAGCGTAAGAGTAGTTACTTACATTGCGTTGTGATACAACTTTGTTGCTTAATAATAATTCCGGAAACCCGTTTTCTTCCCGAGTAAAGCGAGAGTTTAATTCAATAATAATTTTCCCCATTAACTTGTTCCCTTCCTCAATATTAATTTTTCCGAGATAAGATATTCTGCCAGAAGAATTTGGTACGAAATAAAAATTATGGCTATAAGTTGGCCTAGCAATTTCTTTTATGTTTTTATCAATTTCATCTATATTCCAACTAGGGTCACCTACTTTATTAATTGGAATATCATTGTTTGTAAAATATTTTAAACTAATTTCATATCGACTTAAATATCCATGAAAATATTGACGTACTAATTTTTGATTGAGTTCATCTAGCAATGAAGGATTTGAAATAATTGTTTGCGGAGATATTTTAAAAAAATTTTGTAACGTAGGATCAGCTTGAATTCTGGTTTCAATATCTTCGAATAAATATTCGGCTACTATATCTTGTTCATTTTCAAGTTTGGCTGCATATATCTCTCGTTTTTCCCGCTCTTTTGTGATATTAAATGAATAAATTATTTGTGCTGCGTATATCGAGAATCCTAGAATCACCAAAATAGTCCTTGAAAAGGAAAATAATCTCCGATCAGTTCCACGGATATAACTAATGAAAAGTATTAATGAATTTGTTAATAGAAAGGCACTAACTCCATACGCACTAAAAAGTTCTGTGTCTCGTAATAATAAGAGCGTAGTCAAAAATATTCCTTGCGACAAAAGGAAAAGTATGCTTATATGACTAAATCCAAAATTGGTTTTTCTAATAAATTGCACTCCACTATCACACATCAAATAAAGTGTTAGTAGTAAAATTCCTATCACCAACATGCCAACTAAACTATAGCCATCCAACTCAAATACATTGGCAATATTAAAAGAAATTTGGGAGTTGATAATTAATCCACTTAATAAATAATTTATTAAAACAGAGAAAAGAAATGTTGACATAAAGATGCCGACTACCATCAATGACCATTTTCCAGTACTTGTAGATTTAATTTTTAATTCTTGATTGTTGTAATAATTATATAAAAAAATAACAAACAAGCAAAACATAGATGCTGTTAATAGTAAATCACCAAGAGAATTAAGTGAAAAGGAACTTGCATAATACTTAGGACTAAATAAATCACTTTCATATATTGCAGATGGAAAGTGATATCGAACCATAACATAACGAATTACCAGTAAAATTAGTAATAATAAAAATCCAAGTTTTGATTTTGACTTGCCAAAATGAATCAGCATATCTAGTGCTAATAGTAAAAGCAGAAATACTCCTATGCAATATAGTATTGGTACGGCGCTTGACGAAGGAATTGTATTTAAGTCAGGCGAAAATGAAAGTGAAAACAAATAGTGATTTTGATTATCAGTAATTGCCCAAGTACCCGTGGCTGCTTTGATTATTAATTTTGTATCATCAGGAAGGGATAATTCTGAATTAAATGAATTAACTAAATATTTATTTTGAAGTACATATTGTTGTTGAATGGGTATAATGCCTACTAAAATTCTCGTATGGTATTTGCGCAACAATACGTAGTACCATCCATTGCTAATAAAATTTATTTCGCCCGACTTTAATTGAGTAACGATTGTTGAATCTAATTGTGTTTTATTGTCAGACCAAAAGTGAATTACGCCATCATCAAATAGGTAATACCTACTTCCAGTGGGAATCTTTATTGAGTTGAGTTTTGAAGCCAGAATACGTTCTGTCATCCACGATTTCGATAGTGCCGGCTCGAGTTGTAACATTACCGCATTCAATTCGAGAATTCGCCTCTGTAATATTGCTTGTGACTGTTCAGCTAATTGTGCAAATCGTAGAGCATGACGCTCTTGTCGGTCTCTTATAAATGAAGCAGAACCAATGGCAAGAAGTGCAATGGCGAAGAGCCATAAAATACGTAGTCGAAAGTGCATATCATTTCAAAGGTATAAGTTGAGCTGTTTCATGGGAAGAAATTTTGATATACTTTTCAACGTAGCAATGTTGGATTTAAACGGCACAATATTCATCTAAAAATAAAGATTTTCCGTTACTTTTGTGTGATGATAAAGGCAACAGTTAATAATGGTAGTAGCATTCACTTAGAGAATAAAAGCAACACTCATTTTGTTAATGGAGAAGAGATGGCATTTGATTTAAAAAAGTTGAAGCCCGGTACTTACCATGTTTTACTCAATGATAAATCATATAATATTGAAGTTTTAGAATCTAATAAAATTACAAAAACACATCTTATAAGAATTAACGGTAAGTCATTCGATGTTCAGTTGCGTGATCGATACGATGATTTATTACATGAACTGGGATTAGATACTACTATATCACAAAAAATAGCAGATCTTAAAGCACCAATGCCAGGACTTGTTGTTGACATTCCTGTAAAGGTCGGTCAAGTAGTTAAGAAAGGGGAGACGTTGTTAATTTTAGAAGCAATGAAAATGGAAAATACATTGAAGGCTATTGTTGATGTAACAATTAATAAAATAGTGGTGAATAAAGGACAAGCAGTAGATAAGAATGAATTGCTGATTCACTTGAGTTAATAAATGCTGATCTAACTTTTTAAGATAATAAACTAAAACAATGAACAACGAACACAACAGAAGATCATTTCTTCGAACGGCAAGTCTTGCAACTGCGGGAGCAATTGTATTAAGCGGAACTAAATTTGTTTTAGCGAAAGAATTATTGAATGAAGGGCAACTATTTTCATTAGCTCCATTGCCTTATGCCTTTAATGCTTTAGAGCCTCATATCGATGCAATGACAATGGAGATACATCATGATCGCCATCATAAAGCTTACGTTGATAATTTAAATAAAGCAGTAACTGAAAATAAAATTACAGAGTCATTACTCGAAAAAATATTAGCGATAGTTTCAACGTTGCCTACAGCTGTTCGTAACAACGGTGGTGGTCATTATAATCATACCATGTTTTGGCAGATGATGAAACCAAATGGAGGAGGTGTACCAACAGGAAAAGTTGCAGATGCAATCAACGGAACATTCGGTAGTTTGGAATCTTTTAAAACAAAAATTTCAGAGGCGGGGAAAACACGATTTGGTTCAGGATGGGCTTGGTTGATAAAAGATAAAGACGGGAAATTACAAATTTCATCAACACCAAATCAAGATAATCCTTTAATGGATATTGCAGAAATTAAAGGTACACCCATACTTTGTTTAGATGTTTGGGAACATGCTTATTATTTAAAATATCAAAACAAGCGTGCCGATTATATTGCAGCATTTTGGAATGTAATAAACTGGGATGAAGTAAGTAAAAGATTATGAAGTATTATGTAATTCAGAAACTCGTTAACTCGTTTCAGACTTCAAGGTATTAATTTGTAAAATTGTATAAATAAATACAAAAGGCGATCCTAACAGATCGCCTTTTGTGTGTAACAAAAATTAAATATTATTCTAATGTAATATCAAATTGTACGAGGTCAACAAATTCTAGCACACGTTCTTCAACTTCTTTATCCGTTAAGTTCATTACTCTTTCTAAACCAAATTTCTCTACACAAAAAGATGCCATTGCGGACCCATAGATAACACCACGTTTCATGCTTTCGAAAGAGATATCACGAACACTACTTAGGTAACCAATAAATCCACCAGCGAAAGTATCTCCTGCACCTGTTGGATCAAAAACATCTTCTAATGGTAAAGCTGGAGCAAAGAAAACTTGATCTTCATGGAATAAAAGTGCGCCATGTTCTCCTTTTTTAATGATCAAATATTTTGGCCCCATTTTAAGGATTTTTCTCGCCGCTTTAACAAGGGAATAATCTCCAGTAAGTTGGCGCGCTTCTGCATCATTTATGGTAAGTACGTCTACCATGCTAATTGTTTTTAGAAGGTCATCCATTGCAATTTCCATCCAAAAATTCATAGTATCCATCACAATAAGTTTTGGACGAGTTTTCATTCGATTAATGACCATCATCTGAATACTAGGCATTAGGTTGCCAAGCATAAGGAACTCACAATCTTGAAATGCTTCTGGAATAATCGGATCGAAAGTACTTAAAACGTTCAGTTGGGTATCGATTGTGTCGCGTGAATTCATGTCTTCATGGTATTTCCCCGACCAAAAGAATGTTTTTTCCCCTTTTTTTATTTGAAGTCCATCTGTATGGATACCTTTTTCTTCAAACGTTTTGATCATTTCAGATGGGAAATCTTCCCCAACGACTGATACAAGATTAATATCTTTTTTGAAATAAGAGGCTGATATTGAGGCATAAGTAGCTGCTCCGCCAATTATTTTATCCGTTTTACCGAAGGGGGTTTCGATGGCATCAAAGGCGACCGTACCAATTACAAGAAGACTCATGAGGTGATTTTCTAATTTTTCCTTGCAAAGGTATTTGTAAATCCGTTCTGTTATCTTACTTTTGCAGCCCGATACAATAAAAAGCTTGTTGAAAAGCAGGGATTTTGTGAATCGGAAGAGTAATAAGCAAAATGTTCTTCTCTTTTTGATCCCTACACGTGTTTTAGTCGTGATTTAAGCGAAAGCATAATCATGGCGGCTTGAGTTCGTTGGACAATCTTCTCCTTGTAAAAAGCAAAGAGAAGGTTATTCCTTCTTAGCTCAGCTGGTTAGAGCACATGACTGTTAATCATGGGGTCCCTGGTTCGAGTCCAGGAGAGGGAGCGTAGTAATCAATTAGTTAAAGGGATTCTGAGAAGAATCCCTTTTTCATTTGCATAGTATTTGCATACAAAAGGGGTTTTTTTGGTTTTTTGAGTGGCTGTAGTAAAATATAGGAATTGCTTCTAAAGTTTAAAAAGGGTGGAGAGGAAAGTCCGACCAATAGGAGAATTCCAAAATAATTAATCAAACCACAATAAGCTAACTGCATAGCCGTAACTGTCAGAATAAAAACACTGCTCATACATTTGCCTATCTGCTCTGTTGTCATCCGGTAGTGGCTTAAACCAATCCTCAGCATCTAATTTTTCTACTGTAGTAAACTTTCGGTCTTCTAAATTCCAATATTCTCCTGCAACGGTTGTTTGTGGAACTGATTCACCAATTTTGAATTTCCATATCCAATTAGGAAAGTAAGTGCTTTTCACATACCACTTTGCAATATTGTCTTTTGATACGGCTCACCTGCAGCGCGAACTCAACAATTTTATAGATGCGTTTAATTGCCAATGGTCTTTGCAAATGAAACAACTCTTACTTCAGGCCATTGAACTTAAAAATCAACTTCAACCCAATGATTATTTGAATGAAGATGAACGAGTGAAATTTTTAGAAACTCAACTCGACTCGCTTTTAAAAACCGACCTTGACACAAAAAACAAAAAAGTACAAGCTTTTATCAAACGACTTAACAAAAATCGCCAATCCATCTTCACTTTTTTGCATCACCTAAAAGTGCCTCCTGACAATAATGCTTCAGAGCGAGCTATCAGAAATGCAAAAGTGAAAATGAAAGTATCCAACCAGTTTAAAGTGTATGCAGGTGCGCAACGCTTTGCAGTTCTGCGTTCAGTAATTGATACTACTATTAAAAACTCTCAGAATGTTTTGAACTCGCTTTCTTTTTTAGCTAGTTTGGCCCGTCCGCAACACAAGCAAAAAATGTAATGAATATCTTAGATAATACAGAAAGTATTCCTGTTATACCTGTTTATCGGGATGAAAGCGGACAAAAGACAATACCAAAAAAACCAAAGTTTGTAATTACAAATTACTTTACCTTTACTAACGAAGCTGTTTTAAAAGCAAGCCCGAATCCGGCAAATGAAGAGGTTGGTATTACCTACGAATTCTCATCGCCCGCAACAAATCCGAACCTTGTTATTACAGATATAACCGGTAAAAAAATCAATATGCTGAACTTAAGTCAGGAAATAAACATACAGGTTATTTCAACTTCAGTTTTACAACAGGGTATTTATTACTTGCAATTAATGGATGGTAATATCCGTTTAAAATCGGTACCCTTAGTGGTGGTACACTAAAATGAAACAGTTGAATATTAATATTCTTAGGCAGGCATTGATACTCAGTGCCTGCTTATTATCATTTTTTTGTACCGCACAACAAAATTTTGATACCTTATATCACATAAATTATTATACTGAATTGCCCTATAGTGTTCATCAGACACAAGACAGTGGATATATATATATTACTTCCGGGGATGATTACTCAACCAACACCTATTGGATGGAATGTAATAAACTGAACACAGATGGTTCGGTTAATTTTCAAAAGATTTTTGGATTTGTTGGAGCTCAATGTTATGTTGGATTTAGTGGTTCGTTGAAACAAACAGTTGATGGGGGCTGGGTTTTCGGTGGTGGTTTTGCTTCAACTTTTGATAAAGGTAGGGGCATGGCAGTAAAATACAATGCAGTTGGAGATACCCAGTTTGTAAAACTTTTTGGCGATACCTCGACCCACACTTTTTATGATTGTATTCAAACATCTGACAGTGGCTTTGTATTTATTGGTATCCATACAAAATACTCACCTACTATTAATAATGATTTTTGGATTGTAAAAACAGATTCGAGTGGTAATTTACTTTGGGAACGAACGTATGGAGCAAGTGTAGATGAACAGGCCTATCATGTTATTGAAAATTCAAAACACCAATTGTTGATTAGTGGATCGCAAGCAGATATAAATTTCTGGCATCACCCATTTGTAGTTATATATGATTTGTTTGGAAATTTAATTGCCACAAAAGCATTTACTCAGGGGGCCATGAATAGTGGTGGTGCAGGAAATCTTTATAAGTATGGAGCAACTGATTATTTATTAGGTGCAGCTCTAGATACTGTGATTAATAATACAGATGCGGTTAATCCATTTTATGTTGCCAGATTAGATAGTAGCTTAAATATTAAATGGAGGAACATATATAATTCACCTGAGTGGAAAGAGTTTTTCTTGCCAAAAGAGGTATCAGACGGGGGAATTGTGATTGTTGGAAATAAGAACGACAGCACATTGGCCGGCAACCCTATTGCATGGATAGCAAAAATGGATAGTAGCGGAAATAAACTTTGGGAGCATTTTTATATGCGCTCACGAGACTATAGTTATTTCACCGATTTTCAGGAAACGTATGATCATGGTTTTATTGTTTGTGGTACGGCATGGGATTCTATTCACTTAAATCAGGATTCATGGATTGTTAAGCTGGATAGCAATGGCTGCTTAGATGGAAGTTGTGGCGTGAATACAGGGGTATTTGAACTCATATTAAACACCCCATTAAAAGTTTATCCAAACCCAACTAGTAATAGCTTTACTATATTGACCAACGAGTTAACAGGACAACTAATCCTTTCCGATTTATTAGGGCATGAAATAATTAAGCAATCCTCATCTCATCAAAAAGAAGTAGATATGGACGTGTCGAATTTGTCAGTTGGCGTTTATTTAGTGCAATTTATTTCAGGGAATAAATTATTTGCTGCGAAAATTGTAAAACAATAGGGGAGTTATTAAAAATATGCTTGTATTTAATTATTGTTTTTGAAATCAATATTTTTATAAAGCTCTTTTTCTACTCCTCGTAATCTTGATAAAAAAGTGCGTTTCCCTTCTTTTTTTTACGATGTAAAAATGACTTTTTAAAAGAAGTAAGGGATTGGTTATAGTTATTAAATCATAAGGAATAGTGGTTGTGTCGAACGGTACTAAATGGTGCGAAAGGACAACTTTCTCTTTTTGATCTGCTAGGTAAAATTATTATTCAAGAAAAATTGCGTCCGAAATCAGGTTACACTTGATCAATCTGAACTTACAGCTGGTATTTATCTTTCCTGAGTTCTGACATTTGAAAAAAACAAGGATTTTTTAATTTGCAAGTCATTGAACTGTTGAAATTTATAGTTTATTTTTTTTGTTTTTACCGCACTAATCACTATTTTTCGGTATGTTTTCTATTAGAAAAGTACGTACTGGTTCTGGCTCCATTGCTATACAGGTAGTAATATATCAGGGGCACAAGTCAAAAATCATGAAGCATCTTGGTAGCAGTAAAGATGCATTAGCAGTTTCTGTACTAGTTGAGAAGGCTAAAGAATGGATTAAGAACCAAACTAAACAGGGATCACTATTTATTGAACCACAGCAAAAAATCTTATTTGTAGATCGGGGTGAATGTATTGGCATATCCCATCAGTTTGCCAGACAATTTTTAATGTGTTGCATAAATGAATGCGGTTTATTAAGTCTAGATCCATTACTGCTTGATTTAGTTATCATGCGTCTTATTGAACCAGCATCCAAACTAAGAACAGTAGAATTGCTTTCACATTATTTTGGGATTTCATACTCACAACGTATTTACCGCAACATTCCCAAGTTAATAAAACAAAAATCTTTAATTGAGCAATATGCCTACAAAATAGCGGTAGAGAAATTTAAAGAGCCGTTCTATTTTGTGCTGTATGATGTGACTACCCTTTATTTTGAGACCTTTAAATCAGATGAATTGCGTATACCGGGCTTTTCAAAAGATAATAAATCTCAACAGCCTCAAATCGTTGTAGGATTATTGGTAACACAATCTGGTTTTCCTTTGGTTTGTGAAGTTTTTCCTGGTAATACATTTGAAGGAAAGACGATGTTGCCAGTTCTTGAGAACTTTATGAAAGAACACAAAGACGTAAAACCTATCGTAGTAGCTGATGCCGCTATGTTGTCGGAAGAAAGATTGACAGAGCTCAGGGCTAAAAACATCTACTATATTGTTGGCGCTAGATTGGTCAATGCCAATCTAGATTTGGTGAAAAAAGCTCATGCCGTTTTAGAGAATAAAAATGGTGCATGTTCCCGTTTTCCATCTTTGCATGGCGATTTAGTTTGTGAATTTTCTGACAAGCGATACAAAAAGGAACTGCATGATTTAAATAAGATGATTAAAAAAGCTGAGGAATTGGTTGCGGAGCAATCAACTGGGAAAACAGTAACGTTTGTAAAAAGAATCTCCAAAGAAAAAGTAGAATTAAACAAACCATTGATTGAAAAACGAAAACTTCTATTGGGAATAAAAGGATACTGCACTGATATCCCAAAGGAGAGTTTATCCAATGAAAAAGTCATATCACATTATCATAATCTTTGGCGAGTTGAACAATCTTTTCGTATGAGTAAAAGCGACTTGGAAACTAGGCCCATCTTTCATCGTAAGGAAATGGCAATACGATCACATGTATTAATCTGCTTCGTTGCTTTAATCATTGAAAAATATTTAGAACTAGAAACAAAATTATCCTTACGCGATATTCGATTTCTTATCTGGAATATTACTGAAACACATATACAGGATAGATTAACTAAAGAAACTTTCACTTTCAGATCGCCTACTAATGACATTATGGAAAGTCCACTTGCTAAATTGGTGAAAAAGTGGAAACTGCTACCGCACTAAATGTCAGAACTCAGTGACTGGATTAGTGGGTTGGTAATTTTTTCAAATAATAATGAACCGGAAGATTGAAATCCATTATCCAATCTTCTGGTTTTATATAATCATCCTTTAAGAAGTCCTTATTTTTATTACACCAAAAATATAATAAATGACTAGCATTCATTTTTCGATAATAGACTGAAGCCAAAAAATTATACCAATTGCCAATATGTTTTAGTCCAAAGATGCGATGTAATTTTTTATCAAGACGATTTTAAAAAATCGTTGCATGGCCTTTGCCTACGAAACTATTTTTTTAAGAAGTATTGATGAAAAAGGACAAGAAGATTAGACTAAAACATATTGGCAGATGGTATTAGTCGTGCTTTTATTTGATTAAATCTTCGATTTAAATTGTAATTAATTCTTGCTAAAAGAGCATCAGCAATAACAAATATCACATTCCTTACTGTGAAAAGAATTGATACTTTTTATATCAATAATGTCAAACTAATTAAGGCGGATTTTTCGTTCCAACTATGCTAACAACTAACAAAATCGGAACGAGATAAAAGTGCATGTGTGTATTCGTTTTTTTAATCACGAATCTCTACGAGTATCTGATCATTATAGTCAAGCCATCTTAGCCTTAACTATAACCGTATGTTCAACTTCATCGTCCACCAATTGAATACTATTTTCTGATTGAGCATAACCATCTATCACAACACCGCTTTCATTTTTATCATCCACTAATTGCACTGTTATATGGTAGTTTGTTTTTTTGTAGCGATAATTAATTTCATATAATTTCCATTCTGCAGGAACACAAGGATTCATTTGCAGCGATTCTCCTTCGCGCGTCAATCCCAGTATGGATGTGATGATCGCTTGGTACATCCAACTTGACGAACCGGTGTACCACGTCCATCCTCCACGACCTTCATGAGGTGACACACCATAAACATCTGCTGCTATAACATAAGGTTCCGCTTTATATACTGCAACATCTTCAGCAGTTTTACCGTGATTGATGGGGTTGATCATATTTAATAATTCATAGGCTCTTGAATGATTATTCAATTTAGCAGCTGCCATTACTATCCATATTGCAGCGTGTGAATATTGTCCGCCATTCTCACGAACACCGGGTACATATCCTTTAATGTAACCGGGTTCAAAGTCAGAATTATTGAAAGGTGGTTCTAAAAGTTTAATTAGAGAATGTTTTTTGTCTACTAAATATTTGTAAGCAGATTCCATCGCTTTGTAAGAGCGCTCTGATTCACCAGCGCCTGATAATACAGCCCAGCTTTGTGATATTGAATCAATTTTACATTCGCTGTTGGTTGCGGAACCTAATACAGCACCGTCATCAAAATACGCGCGTCTGTACCACTCTCCATCCCATGAAGTTTTATTAATATTAAGTTTTAACTCTTCAGATTGTTTCCTGCATAATTTCACAAATTCTTCGTCATTCATTTTTTGCGCGATTGGTTCAAATCGTTTCAGAATATCATAAAGAAAAAATGCAAGCCAAACACTTTCACCTTTACCTTCAATTCCCACCATGTTCATCCCATCATTCCAGTCACCTGATCCCATAAGGGGCAACCCGTGAACACCGAGCTGAAGTGCTTTCACAATAGCACGTTTGCAATGGTCATACAAGGAGGTTCTTTGTTGAGAAATTATGGGAAGATCATAATAAGATTCTTCATGTACATTTAGCAAACGACCTTCAATAAAGGGAATAAGATTTTCTAATACACCATAGTCATGTGTATAATTAAGATAATGAGAGGTAGTATATGCTAACCACAAAAGATCATCAGAGCATCGTGTTCTTACACCCCTGTTTTGCGGTGGATGCCACCAATGTTGCACATCGCCTTCTTTAAATTGTCGTGATGCAGCCAACAGAATTTGTTCGCGTGTTAAGTCAGGTTGTACATGCATCACTGCAATTACATCCTGCAACTGATCTCTGAATCCGAAGGCTCCGCCTGATTGATAGAATCCGCTTCGTCCCCAAAGCCTACAAACAATTAACTGGTAAAGCAACCAGCCATTAGATAAAATATTAAGTGATTGATCAGGCGTTTTTATTTGCACGGCACCTAATGTTTGTTGCCAGTAATCACGAACATTTTTTAGCGAATCTTTAACAGCATTTTTATTTCGAAAACGATTGATCAATTGGTATGCATGTTCCAGGTCTGGAGCTGCTCCCATTTTAAAAACCAGTTCTCGTTCTTCATCAACCAGTAGCATAACTGGAAGTTGAATAGCAGTGCATGGATCGAGTCCGGCACCATGTTTTCCGGCAAGACGCAATCGCTTCATGGCATCAGGTTTTTGAAGTGTTCTGTTACGTCCTATAAATTCATTTCGGTCTGTTGTGAAATTGTATTTGATATTATCCACATCAAAAAAAGCCACGCGGCTAGGAAATTCTGAATTGTAAGGATTGCGCGTGATGAGTGTACGTTGTTCAGCATTAAATTCAGTTACAATGTGCATAGCTGATTTAGTGCGCAAGCTGTCAAGCACCCATTCCACATATCCTGTAACCGTAAGCGTTCTTGCGCGATCTGAACGGTTGCTGATTTTTATTGAAGTAAATTTTATCTGCGCATCGCGATCAACAAAAATTGTTGCCTCAGAATAAATTCCATCTTCTTCACATTCAAAAACACTATAGCCAAATCCATGTCTTGTTACATAGTTTGATTTACCTTTTGCAGGATATGGCATAGGCGACCAATAATATCCGCTCTCTTCATCACGAATATAAAATGCTTCACCGCAACTGCCGGTAACAGGATCATTGTTCCAGGGTGTAAGTCTGAATTCATGTGCATTTTCTGACCAAGTGTAGGAAGTTCCGCTTTCAGATGCTATCGTTCCAAAGTTTGGATTTGCTAAAACATTTATCCATGGAAGCGGAGTAATTTTTTTATCAGATGTGTTAATTATATACTCCGTTCCATCTGTAGAAAATCCGCCTATGCCATTATAAAATTGCAGTCCACGGTTATCTGGTGTGTTTTTAATTTCTGATTCATGTTGTTTGCCTTGAACTAGGTAAGGAATAATAGGCGTAACATTAAATCTTCTTTCTAATTGATCCGCAAGCGTTCCGAATGAATCTGAAATTATCACTCGTGCAACTGTTTGAATTAAAATTTTGTCTTCATTGCTAATCTGGTCAGCCATTCGCACAAAAACTCCACCCTGTTTATCTTTCGGATTGTTTCCTGTTCCTGCTGTGATAAGACTTTGAATCTGATCCTGTAAATCATTCCGGTAACCACTGTAATCCTCGTTGATAATAACAAGATCAATTATCAGCCCTTTAAACTGCCAGTAAGCGCGCGCCTGCAACATTTGTTTTAAAAGCACCATGTTAGTGTTGTCAGAAATCAGCAGCAACACAATAGGTATATCCCCTGATATTGAATAACTCCATAATGAAGATTGTCCCTTGTAATTTTTAATTATTACATCTTTGTTAGCACGCAGCGCAGGATTTATATAAAGAACAGAACTCGCTAACCGTCCGTAAAGTTGTGCATCAGCTTCTGTTGCATTAATTTGCCTTAAAACAACTTCGCTGTAGGTCCAGGATAATTCGAAAGCACGATTTCTGAAATTGCGATCCTGATATTTGTCTATTAAGTTTTGACATTCGCTTCGATTTTCAGCAATGCCTGTAACGATATCAATAACCGAAGTCTTCTCTTCATCAATTGTTATTCTATATTGAATAGAAACGATCGGATCAAGGACTGAACCTTGCGAATTAGATAGCGCTTCTATCTGGTGCATTGCTTTTGGACTTACAATGCTATTGCCCCTGCCGATAAATTTATCACGATCCGTTTCATAAGAAATATGATCAGCATCACCCTTGGCAAGCTTCATTAAATGAAACATGTGTGGCGGAGTTTCATCTTTGGAACGCGGACGCCTGGTACATAAAATTGTGTGTTGATTTGGTATTATTTCTGTCTGAACAAATAAGTTACTGAATGCTGGATGTGATTCATCACTTATTGGTATTGCAATAACCACTTCACCGTAACTTGTAATTTCAATACTTCGTGGTGAGCGTGAATGATTCTTGATATGTACTCTTCTTATTTCTACATTATCTTCAGGAGAAACAACAATTTCAGTATGCAATTCAATCTCATTATCTGTTCTGCGAAATTCTATGCGACCCTGTGAAAATATAGCTTCATAATGTGAAGTTTCTTTTAATGTTGGCTGATGTGTTGTTGACCAGAATTCACCCGCATGGCGATCACGGATATAACAAAAAGATCCCCAGTTGTCGCAAGTGGTATCTTCTTTCCATCTTGTGAGTGCAACATCTCTCCACCGGCTGTAACCTCCGCCTGCGTTAGTAACCATTACATGAAAAGTACCATTGGAAAGCAATTGAATTTCAGGTTGGAATGTGTTAGGAGAATTAATAACACGCATATCTGAATTTAGAACAGTGTGAATTATTTCTTCAGTACCCAAAGTAGGAGTATAGAAACCTGTTGCTTTGGGAACTCTTTCCTGCAGCAATAAAAGTGCAGTCTGTAAATTTTCATCAGATTCAAAACGTTTTTGCATTGGCTGATCGCAGAGCAGGAAATCGAGTGAAAGCAAACTCATTCCGTGGTGATGTGCCATAAAAGATTGGATCAAAGCAGGTGTTTTAGCTCGTGGTAATCGTGATGGAGTATAATCAACTGATTCAAAAAATCCATATCTACCTTCATATCCACTTGCAGTTAATTTCTCAAGATTCCTGCATGCAGCAGCGGGATCAATCATGAGCGCCATCACAGATGCATAAGGAGCAATAACAAGATCAAGACCAAGCCCGCGTTTGAAACCCAATTCAGGAACACCAAATGCACGATACTGATAACTAAGATGTGCATCCACCATATTGTAACATGATTCTGAAATGCCCCATGGTACGCCTTGCTCCCTGCCATATTCGATATGTTTTTTTACAGCCCCTTTGCAGCTATTATCCAACAAGGTGTTTTCATAAAGCGGCATCACTAGATTAGGCATGAGGTATTCAAACATAGAACCACTCCATGAAATTAACACCTGAGTGCTATCAGCGATAGTAAGCCTTCGTCCCAGAGAAAACCAACTATCCTGCGAAATTTTTCCATGTGCAATAGCAACAAATAAACCTAAGCGTGCTTCAGAAGCAAGTAAATCGTAGTATCCGCTATCGCGATGATCTTCATCAGCGTTATAACCTATAGCAAGTAAATGTTGCGTTTTATCATAAAGAAAATTATACTCCATATTCGCAAAGTCTGAACATTGCGAAGCAAGCTCATGAATAACGGAAATACGTTCTTTTGCTAAAACGCTTGCTGCATTAATTGATAGTTCAAAATCAGAAAGCCATTGATGCTCTTCATTAGTTTTGTCTTTGCTGTGGAAAGATGCTAACTCTTCACGCAAGTCAATATCCATTCGTGCAAGTTCTTTCAATGAAAGATTTTTTTGAAAAATTTTTAAGCCTGTGAATTTTTCAGGCACTGAATTATATTTTGTCCATGGGCTCAATAGTTTAATCTCCTGAAGACAATCATTCATTTGTTTCTCCAATAAATTCAACCATTCAAACACTTCCGCATTTGAATTTAATTTATCATTATTCAGCCCCGCCTTTCTGGATTTCATTTCATTTAACAATTCAGTTAGGTGAACATAAATTTTTTCAAGACTGTTTTTTAATTCATTCAAATTGGCAGGTCGAGATAACTTTTCGGTCTCAAAAAAAAATTGAAAATCACTAAACAATGTTTGATCTTCTCCTGATATTTTCTTTGCAATTATTCTAATGGTATCAAAAATGCCATCCCACAGATTTTCTCTAATTATTTTTTGATTCAAGATTTCAAAAAGCCCTTGGCGCAGTGTAAGTAAGTGACCTGCTAAATTTCCACTGTCAACGGTTGAAATATATTTGGGATGCAGCGGTACTAATGATTGCGTGTCATACCAGTTAAAAAAGTGCCCTGAATATCTTTCGAGTTTATTCAGCGTTTGAAAAGTTTTAGATGTGCGATTAAGTAACTGCGCAATCGAAATATATCCAAAGTCAGTGGCTGCAACATTTGCAAGTAATGACAAACCAATATTAGTAGGAGAAGTACGGTGTGCGATAATCGTTATGGGATACTGCTGTAGATTGTCAATCGGTAACCAATTATTTTCTTCATTGACATGTGTTTCAAAAAATGACCATGTTTTTCTTGATAATTCTCTAAGATATTTTCTTTGATCATCCGTTATTTTTGTTCTGAAAACCGGGCGCGGACGACTCACCCAATACACTATTGCCGGAGATAATATCCAGAGAATCAGGAATGGAGTTGCCTCAAAAAATGCTAAAGGGGAATAATTTATAAGAAGAAAAATCAGCACTACACTTATGAACGGCGCAAACCACATTGACCCATAAAGAGTAAATAAATTTTCATTCTTCTTTTTAGCAAAGCCTGATGGATTCCATTCAAGCATATTTTTATGCGATATTATTATTCTCCAAAAGGTTCTGAAAATTGCATCTATACTTATGTATGCTTCAAATGGCAAACACACCAGCATGAATAAAGCCTGGAGAATGTTAGTAAAAGTATTTTGAAAAACATTTTTAAAATGTTGAAGAAGACTAATCTCTTTTGGTTTATTTATTAAATCCCAAACGGATATGCTAAGCGAAGGAATGATTACGATAGCAATTATCAAAAGTGTCCAAAAAAATAATGAATGTAAAACTGTCCAACATAGAATAAGAATTAATAAAAAAGCAATAGGGATAAGGCTGCGTCTTAAATTATCAAATATTTTCCAGCGCGATAATGCGCTAATGGCATTGCTTTGCAGCTTCCCTTTTGCATCAGGAACCCACGGTAAAAACCAGTTTCCTATTTGCCAGTCGCCCCTAATCCACCTGTGCCGCCTGCTGCTATCCGTACTGTATTGTGATGGATACTCTTCATATAACAATACATCACTTGCAAATCCGCATCGAACATAACTGCCTTCCAATAAATCATGACTCAATATCCTGTTTTCCGGAAAGCGGTTATTCAATACTTTTTCAAATGTGTCAACTTCATAGATTCCTTTACCAATAAATGATCCTTCGCTAAATATATCATGGTATAAGTCAGAAGTTAGTCTTGTATAAGGATCAATGCCTGAATCATTCTCATGCATACGTGTATAAAGCGAGCGCTTTGATCCTTGTAAACTTATTGCTATGCGTGGTTGTATAATTCCATATCCTTTTACAATTCTTTTTTTCTTCTCGTCATAAACAGGAAGATTGAGCGGGTGAGCCATCAAGCCAATTAATTTCCATGCAGCACCCCGTGGAAGTTGCGTATCGGTATCTAATGTGATTACATATTTTACAGCACGATAAACTTTCTCATTACCTACTATGATTGAAAAACAATTTTTCGCTCCGCCACGAAGCAAGCTGTTCAACTCACCAAGCTTTCCGCGCTTGCGTTCGTAGCCCATCCATTTTTTGTCCACAGGATTCCATCTGCGTGGGCGATGAAAAAGAAAAAAGATGTCATTTGAATGCTTACGGTATTTTATATTCAGCTCAATTATTTTTTGTTTAGTATGTGTAACTATAATTTCATCATCAGGTAAAACTTCTTGTGTTGCGTCCTTTACATCAGTTAAAAGTCCAAAGAATAAATTAGGATCACGGTTAGCGAGAAATCTTACCTCAAGATCTTCTACCAGTTTATTTACCTGGCTTATGCTTGTTATCATTGCAGGAATAACAACTATCGTACACGAGTCTTTCGGAATACCTGTTGAAAAATCCATTTTAGGTAATGGCTTGGGGCCAATCCTTAATGTTGCTATCCAGTTAATAATGGCTATTGCAAAATTACTTGCCGCTAAAAGGCTTAAGACAGAGATAGAAACAAATATGCCTATTCTTAATTCATCGTTATGTGCTTTTAAAATAAGGAACGCACTTATAATAGTAGTAAGGAGTAAAGCGGAGAATACATATAATTTATGCGCATTGCGAAAAGAAAACTGCCTGAGAGATTGCAATACGGATAATTGCGTTTTTAAAATCTTTTCAGTGATTGGTAAGCCATCCCCAATTAAATAATAACCTACATGCCATGTATGTTTATCTATACTGTTTTTTTCTATATTTTCCTTTGCGAGTCCAATAACAATTTTGGCAACATCATTTTCTTTAAGCTTACCATCTTTAGCAATCTTTTCAATTGCATGTCTGTAATGGTCGCGTGTATGAAAATCCATTTTTGCATAAACGAGTTCTGCATCATTTCTTAAAGTATGCTCCACATGACTCATTGCTTCCACAAAGTCGCGCCAATCTGTTTTTACTAGAAAACGCAAACTGTTTATACTGTTTGTCATCGAAACTTGGTCGGCAGCCTGTTTTTGATTTTCGGCAAGCACCATTTCATTAATAGTGTCACCAGTTTCGTTCAGATGTTGTTCTAGCCAGGATATAGGTAGGGTTACATTAAATCCTTTCCACTGAAGTTTTCTTGAATACTCCGCAATAAAAGCGCTTACCATGGGAGGGTCAGTTCTGGCGAGATCGGCCATTGTTAACACAAGATTCTTTGGATATTTTTCAGCAGTTTTAATTATCCGGTCAGCCCAATACTGAGCAAGGTTAGCATCAATACGGTCAATCGCAATTCTTGCTGCAACACGTCTGAGATTTTCAATTAATGAAATCCTCAGCATAATCGGTATTGCCCACAATTCACCTAATGTGAGTTCACTTATCTTTTGATAATCCTCAATAAAACGATTAAGCGTATGAATGTCTAAATGCCCATCGCTATGCGAAATTATTTCTATTGCAATATCATACACACGTGGAAAACCTTCTGAAGGTCCGTTTTTAGATCCAAGTTTGGGAAGTCCTTTACTGTATCCTTTTGGAAAATGCCTTTTTGCAATCATTATCTGTTCTTCAATCAAATAAAAATTATCAAGCAGCCATTCACCTGCGGGAGCAATTGGATTTTTTTCTTTTACGGCATCCTGTAAAAGATCGGTTACACGAATCAATACTTCTTCGTTATCAGCCAATCTTTTTAATAAAAATTCGGGAGTTTTTTTCTTATTTATCTCATGTCTTTTTGCAAGGTCTTTGGCAAGAAATCCCATTTGCTCAATGGTTAAAAGCTCCGCTCTTAATGGAGGTGCGTTGTTGATATCACTACGCACGAAGGTGTCTTTAAGAAAATATTGCCTCAAAGGGGATAACAAATCTTCAAGAGTACTGGTAGCTGCCTTCATAAGAAATCTGTAATGATGTTATAATTTTTATTGAAAAACGTTCTGCAAGGAAACCAATGAAGTCCTACAGCATATAATCATTAATAGTTAAGGCACGATAACAATTCCTGCAGGCTCAGGGGTTTTTCAATAATGCGAAAGGTAGATGCGGAAGTTTTTGGGACATTAAGCGCACTTAAAAGGTTCAAATGAATTTTCGGATAATTATGTAAAATGAATTCCGTTTTCGACCAACCTGCACCATCAGGGAGCATATTGTCAAGGAAAACATATTCAGGAAGTTCCTTTTCGAGTATCATCATTCCTTCTGTAAGGGTGCGCGCAACTAACAATTCGACATTCTCATTTTTGAGTAATTTTATCATCAGTTTTCCGAAATCCTCATCATCATCTACGAGCAATACTTTTTTTTTGTTTGGCATTTCTTAAGGGAATTACAGGATTGACAAGGCTTTCATGTTATGAAGTGAGTTTAGCATAAAACCATTGAATAAATGATATCTATAAAATCATGCCTTCCCTTTCCGATCAAGCGCGGCACCTTGGAAAAGTGTTGGAATTAAATGAAAAGCAAATTGATGGCGTTTTTAAAAGAGTAATTGGGAACAGAAATATAGCATTCAATTGGATAGAGAAATCTTTTTTATCTGATGAGTATAAAGAGAAGAATAGAGCCATATTAAAACAACGGGATGTTATTATTTCTTGATTTGCAACTCCTTTAATCTTATTTACTCATTGAATATCCGAACATCCTTTAGCTGATTTGATATTTTTTCACTTTCGGGAATGAAGATGCAATGCCTTACGAAAATTATTTCAAAACGACCCGGGAAGGTGACATTTCGAATGATGATGAGAGAGGTTTGAAGGAAATAAAACAACGTTAAATCTGATCTATATTAAAAAAGTCTACGTACTTTCTGTCATGATGAAGTCTACGTGTTTCATCATGACAATTAACAAATGTGCAATGGAAGGCAGGGTATTTTTGTTATCTTTATAATGTAGTATTTGCAAAAATAGTTATATGCTAAAACGAATTTTAATAAGTATCCTAAGTGCTGTAATTCATCTTGCATGCTCCGCCTTTTTTTTAATGGTTTTTAATTGTGACACTTTTTTTTTCATGGTTTGGAGTTTGCCATTGACAATTGGAATTGCGATAAGCGGGAAACGGCTTATTTATTTTTTTATAAATACGACGGGTTTTATGCGACATTTTATTATTTTAATTTTAGCAAGTATCATTTCAGTTTTATGGCTTTATGCCTTTTTTGCGCTTTGGGATACAGAAAATCGAATGTTTGATTTGCCTATTATATTTTTATTCGTCTTGTGTAGCTTCATTCAATTAATTTTTCTTGATAGGGTACAAAAAAAATTACCGGAAGGAATTACTTTTTGGAAAAATGCAGGTATGATTCTGATCAATCCTATCCTTATTATATGTTTAGTAATTACAGGGATGTATCAAGTTAAGAAGTATGAAAATAGGCAATTTGCAATTAAAGACGCGTTAAGACTGCAGCCTTTAGAGAATTACTTTAGTCATACGCAGATAAATCAAATAACAGAACATTTAAAGAGGGTTGAATATATAGTTACAGCACATGATTTGCATTTGGTTTATAGCAATATCGATACTATATATTCCGGCTTAGCAGATAGCTTAACCGCACAGCAAAGTAGAAACTTAGATTCGATCCAAGATTACGAACCAATAAATAAAATCGTTTCGGGAATTCATTTCGAACACTATGAAGGTGATGCAGTACTTATAAATCCTGATTTAGCTTCATTTAAAATAGTCGCCAAAATGACTTCCGAAAAGTGTGATGATGCTTTTATAGATATCATGCAATTAACGTATGGTGAAGAAAAGTTTTTCTCAATGCCAAAATGGATCAACCAAACAAGTGATTATGCAGGAGCAAGTTTACTTGGGGATGGAATTGAATTAGAAATTTTAAATAAAATCCAGATTGCTCTTTTAGCCGATAAAGAGTTTTCCAAAGAACTAAATGATATCAGAGATATAATAATTTATGATATTCTTCAAGAAAAATGTTATGAATACGACAGCCATAAAATTGTATCTGAGATTAATAATATTATGGAATTAATAACATTTAGCGAAGAAGAAAAAACAAAAATCAATGCTCGCATAAAACAATTCGAAATTCCTTCCAAGGATATCCAATTAGGATGTGTGGAAAAAATTTGTAAATGCGGTGGTTAAAATTTTCGATGAAATTTTATTATTACTTGAATATTATTTTTTCGCCACAAAAAAAATGACATCTACAATAATAATTTTAAATGTAAAAAGTTATGAGTAAAAAAATAATCATTGCAGGTGGGACAGGATTTATCGGAGAACATTTGAGTAAACAATTTGTAAATTTAGGTTATCAGATAATTTTCATTTCGCGGAATAAAGAAAATATTCAATGGCAAGATACCGCAGGAATAATTTATGCGCTTGAAGATGCAGAAATGTTGATTAACCTTGCCGGAAAATCGGTTGACTGCCGATACAATGAAAAGAACAAAGCTGAAATATTATTATCGAGAACAAAAACTACGAAAGCACTTGGTGAAGCAATATTAAAATGCAAGAACCCACCTAAACTTTGGATTAACTCAAGCACCGCAACTATTTACCGTCATGCAGAAGACAGACCAATGACTGAGAGCACAGGAGAAATAGGTAAAGGTTTTTCGGTGGATGTAGCAATAAAATGGGAAGAATCATTTTTCTCTTTTCAACTGCCACATACCCGGCAAGTTGCTTTGCGCATAGCAATTGTATTGGGCAAAGATGGTGGCGTAATGAAACCCTTTATTAATCTTGTAAAGTTTGGCTTAGGAGGAAAACAAGGAAGCGGTAAACAAATGTTTAGTTGGATTCACATTGAAGATTTATTTAATATTGTTTTATTTTTACAAACACATAAAGAACTGCAAGGCGTTTTTAATTGCTCCGCACCAAATCCTGTTAATAACAAAACATTAATGCAAACGCTACGAAAAGAAATGAAAATAAAATTTGGTTTATCCTCTCCAACTTGGCTTCTTAATTTCGGTGCAATAATTATAAATACCGAAACCGAACTCCTATTAAAAAGCCGTTGGGTAGTGCCGGAGAAGTTACTTGCGTCGGGTTATACTTTTAAGTATCCGAGATTAGAAGGGGCGTTGGGAAATATTTTAAAGAAAGTAGTATTATTCGATTTAGCTAATATTAAAATCCTATAATATGACAGTTGTGAGGCTTTATTCTGTCTTGATATGTTTTTTGATTTTTGTCACCATTATTCCGTTTTTTAATTTTATCTTTTTTACCAAATAATATTTTTTTGAGTTTCCTTGAAAATTAAATTATTTTTATATTTTTGGCGTTATTAAAAAGACCTCATTACTACTTCTAACTTTAAAGAGAAACCTTTATTGACTTTTACGATTTGTTGCATTCGTAAGCAGACTGGATTGGAGTGTGAAAATAAGTAGATAATTTATATTATTGCTTATCAGTTATTAAATTTCTAATTCTCAGTCGCACCCGATAAAAATGAAACGACTTAAAACTTGAGCCATCTAAAATGAAAAAATACAATCTTATAATTGTCGTATTTCTATGTGTATCTATAAATACATTAAAAGCTACAAATATTATTTTTAATGATCCGCAATTTGAAGCTGCCATGCTTGCAAATCCTGCTATTAATTTTGATGCCGATCCACTTCACATTGATGATTTGGGGGAAGCCGCAGCGTATACGGGTGTTATTAATGTGAGTGGATTAACAGCACCTATTTCATCTGTTAATTTTAGTTTAGATATAGCTCATTTTACAAATATTACTGGTTTAGATTGTAGCTATAATCAAATTCCAAGTTTAGATTTAACTAGTAATACACAACTTAAGACTGTGGATTGTTCTAATAAAAAATTTTACTGGTTTAAATTTAACCAATAATTCTTTTCTCCATGATATTGATTTCAGTAATAATCCATTAACTTCTGTTATTTTTCCTGCCCTCCCTTCATTGTATTCTGTAGCTTGTAGTAGTACTAATTTACTAAATTTAAACTTAAGCGTTGTTCCAAATCTAAACATAATAAATTGTCAAAATAATACGTTATTAACTTCGATAGACCTTTCCTTAAATTCTTCGCTAATTATAGGAACACAAATACTTAATAAAGCTTTTATCTATTTTGATTTTAATACCCCCGTTGTAACCAATACTGCTGTTAGTGATTTTGTATCTGCAACTAGCATTGCATCAAACGATCCTCTTTCATACGGAGTAATCGTTGCACCGAACCCTACAACTGGATATCTTACATTAACGCTTCCCCAAGATGATGGAATTAAAATTGTAAAAAAATATAATGTTCTTGGCGAAATTGTATACCAATCAGAAATCTTAAAGAAGAAATCAACACAAGGAATTATAAATACTGAAATTAATTTGAGTGAAAATAAAGCCGGAATTTATTTATTAAGAGTATTTGACGAACATGAAAATGTTTTATTTTCAGGGAAAGTTGTAAAAGAATAATAACATATCTTCCTAAATTTCACTTACATTATTTCACAAAAAAACTATTGTACTATTCAAAAAATTGTCTTTGAAATAAACTATAAGAGTAGAGTAATACAAATACCCCGAAGCAGCGCTTCGGGGTATTTTGAATAAAGAAATTAATTGATTTTATTTTTCACGTACATTGGTGATTTTATCTGTCAATTTAAATTTAAATTGAAGCAATAATACTAGACGTTTCGCCAATTACATGAAAAGCTTTTGGCATAGCCTGTAAATTATTTTGAGTATTGTATGAATAATCCAACCCCGTTTCAATACGCATTCAGAATGTTCTTTTTGTAATAATTGGAAGGGACAAAGCGGCACTCAACGCTATGGATTTATTTAAGTAACCTTGGCCTTCCGGCGTTTGTGATAGGAAACTATTTCCAAGTCCAAAATACAAAAATATTCATCCACTTCCTATGGCCATTTTGGTTTTAAAAAAACCAAATTACGTATATAATAAAATACCCAAATAAGTATTGCTTTTTTTAAAAGATAATCCGAGGATAATTATTCGTTTGGTTTTTGTTGTACCATATTTCCGTAAGTGTATTTACTTATTTTAATATTCATCGGAACAAGATCAGCAAACATTTTCAATGCTACAAAAATTATTAGCACCGGATATCCATTTTCAGTCAACATTAGCATAAATCCACCTAACATAACCACGGGTTGCTGAAAAAAAATACGCGAGTAGGGTTCCATCATTTGATACCCCATAGCACGTTGTTTATAAAGATTGTTTAAAATAAAATCATTTAGAAATTCGTAAATATTTTTAAATACAAATGCCCCAAGAGCCAAATTGTAGGTTCGTTCTTGCAAAATAGCAGAAAGCGCTACAAACACATTATTTAAATCGCTACCCGAAAAGAAAAAACTCAATTGAACATAAACAATAATATAAAAATGAAATAGGAAGAAGGGAATCAGAAGCAAACCTGCTTTATCAGTTTCATCAATAGGCAACATGCCGTTGTAATGTATTGCTAACATCCGGAAGACATTAAAGATGCCTACGACAATAGTTTCAAGTGCATAGCAAATAAAAATGCTTTCAGGTTTCCAACCCAAGAATAATACACCCGCCACCGGAAATAAATTCCAGAGTATAATTGGAATAGAATTACGGTTCAATTTTACAGCTTGCAAGAGTAAAGTGCTTTTCATTTCGTTTTTGTTTGTAAAGAATTGAATGGTTGAAAATTTCTTAGTAGTAGATCAAGATAAATTTTAGCCCCAACAAAAACAATAAGAACAGGATAACCGTTGCCTGAAACGTAGAAAAACCCCCCACCAATCATAACCACTGCCTGCTGCACAAATATTCGTGGGAAGGGTTCATAAGCTTGTTGCCCCATCGTACGCCTTCTATACTCGCATGGAAGAATAAAATCATTTATAATGCTATAGATATTGTTCAATATAAAAGCGCCTAAAGCGATATTGAAAGTGCACTGACTCAATAAAACATAAAGTGCATGAAATAGCCCATCGTCGTCTTTGGAAAAGAAAATTTGTAAAACGAGAAATGCACCACCAAAATAAATAATAATAAAAGTTGAAATCATCACAAAATCAGAAGTTACGGATTCCTTTAAAGGAGGCAAGGCATAGAAATGTATTGCCAACATGCGGAACACATTAAAAATACCGACAACAACAGTTTCAAGTGCATAACAAATAAAAGCACTCTCTGCTTTCCAATTACCAAATAATACACCTACTAATGAGATTAGATTTCAGAGAATTACCGGGATAGCGTGCTTGTCTAATTTGGGTTTTGGTAAGCTTGATTCTTCCTTTTGTTTAACTTTCTTTATTTTGAATGTCACAACTTTTTTGTTCATTTTTGATTGTCCAAATTAGGAGTCGTTACTTTGTTGCCCATTATATCAATATAACTCCATTAATTACTTTCCCAAGTTGTATTCTCCATGCCCTTCTTTGTTTTACAATTGGTACTTACCTGCGCAAGCCCATTTTGAAATGGATAGGCACAATCAAATTGTGGTTGTATAACTATAGATCCAGTAATTGCATCCGCATATCCAATTTTATTCTTTAAAACTACTCTAAATAAACCCTCTGATACTTCATCTGGTCCATTATCCAAAAGAAATACATTATACAAAACATTTTCATCTCTATCTATCGCAACAATTCCGGAATCTTGCTTAACAACAAATGCATATTTACGAAAAGTATCAGTAAAACAATATTGGTATTTCCCAATACCAATAACAGTATCCCCATTTATATAAGCATATCCGCACAAATCTGTAATACTGTCACAAACCTTAATTAAGTATTTTTGTTCAATATTATTAGTGTTGTTGACTGCTTTGCCTTCCGGTTGTTTACAACACGACAAACAAATAATAAATAGGGTAGATAACAGAATATGTAAATTGCAATATCTTTTCATAGGAGTAATTTGTTTTGAAGATAAATAAGGATTATAACGTTTAATTCGATTTCCTTACAAACTTCGTTAATATCACAATTTGTTGTCCTTCAATTTTGCCTTCAATTTGTTCGGTATTATTTGCAACGATTCTGATGTTCTTCACTACCGTTCCAATCTTCGCATTGATTTGTGAACCTTTTACATCAAGTGATTTGATAAGGGTTATTGTATCACCGGTATTTAAAAGTACTCCGTTGCAATCACGATGCATATCTTCACTATCCGATTCTAAATGATCGTCTGATGCTTTTGCCCACTCAAGATTATCATCATCTAAATATAATTGATCAATTAAATCAGCAGCCCATGTTTCGTTTTTCATTCTGTTTAACATCCGCCACGCCATTACTTGAACAACAGGAACTTCACTCCACATACTACTGCTTAAACACGACCAATGCTTCACGTCAAGTTCTTCCTTTTTCTCGATTTGATTCAAGCATTTTTCACAGACATAAATACTGCTATCAAGTTGTGATCTTCGATCTGAGAAAACAGTATAATGAGTTAAATTATTAGTGGATTGACAAAGTTCGCAAACATTACCGCTGCGCTCTTTTAATTCTATTTCGAATGACATTTTATTTTTTAAGGACGCAATTTATAAAAATATTAAGGTAAATAAATTTAAAAAGAATCTTAAAAAGACGGCGATTACTTTTTAACAAGTTGTAAAATAATAATTTTAATGAGTGTATTTTATTTTATCACAACAAACGAACGTGAAACACTTGTTATATCATCATTAACTTTCAGAATATACATGCCAGCATCTAAGTTATTTATCATCCATAAGCCATCACTGACTAATCTGAGCGTAACAGAAACTAAACGACCTTGCGCATCAAAAACTAATACTTGAAAATTTTTTTTAGCTGATGATTTCGGAATTTCAAAATAAACTACATCATTAGATGGATTCGGATATACTCGAATTGTATTCAGATTAGATTCGTTTAGTTCCATGTCATCACTAGCTCTGCAGGGAACGGTTACAGAAATAATATTACTTTGTTTGTAACAACCATATTTGTTTGTTACTCTCGTAAAATAGTTTCCAGCTAATTTTGCTGTGTAATCATCGTTCAATGCGTTATTGATTATAGCATTGTATTTAAACCATGAATAGGTGTTTCCCGTTGCTATAGATGCTTGAAGAATGACACTATCACCATTACAAAAAGTAGTGTTGCTTAATGCATTTATCGTTGCAATCGGTTTTGAATTCGCTAGTATTTTAATACTTCCGGAATTTGCTGTACCACAAACATTCGTAACTAAATAATTAAAATTACCTGAACTTGTTGTGATGTAAAATGAATCGATAGCACTTGGTATTATGACATTATTCCGATACCAAATATAGTTTGCATTGTTGCTTGATGTTCCCTTTAATAGCAATGGAGAACCATAACAAATCAAAGGGTAGTCATTAGCATTTAACGATGCAATTGGAATTGTTGTCGATGTTATTAGTAATGGTGCCGAAATCCCAGTACAACCATTCGGATCAGTAACAGTAACGGTATAACTTCCTAATGTATTTGAAGTATAATTATTTTGATTCGTTCCTGATAGTGCGTATGAAACTCCGTTCTTCCAATAATAATAACTTCCATTAATTAACGGAGTAGTTAATGCGCAAGTTTGACTTGGACAAAGGTTTGTATTGCCTAAAGCAGAAATAACGGGAATTGGTAAGGCGACTTGGGTAACGATAATTGGTGATGAAATAATTGTTGAACAAGCATTACTTACTTCACACGTAAAAGTTCCTGGTTGAATAGTGTTATAATTATAGGCGTTTGCACCAGAAATTATTGCGCCATTCAATTTCCATTGATATGTGTAGTTGACATTGCTGGTATATAAATAAATATTCTTAATTCCTCCTTGACACAAATTAAAATTTACGACAGGAGTTGAAAATACTGGACTACCAAAATCCAATGTTATTGCGTTTGTATTTTGATAACCACAAGATGGTCGATAAACTTGGCAATAATAAGAGCCTGAAGCTGATGCCTGATAAGTTCCTGTCGATAATCCAATTGTATTGTTATTAAAATACCAGTGGTAAGTAACGCCAGCACCACTCACATTTACTGTTAATGGTAATGTACCTGTACAAGCACTTGTTCCTGATGGCGCTGAAATCGTTGCAAGTATATCGGCGCTTGGAGAAAAGGTTAAGATATCAGACATTGAAAAGGGACAAAAAGAAGAATTGTTTTTAAAGTAAACGGAATAATCTCCAGCTGTTAATGCGGTATAGGTACTACTAGTTGCTCCATTTATAATATTTGAGTTAAAATACCATTGAAATGAGGGAGAGGAGGTGTTTGGAGCTGTAAGTATTACAGAATTACTTGTTCCACATCCAAATGTTAGTCCAGACGATTGAATGGTGTTGTATGGGATATTATTATAAGACCCTACTGTCACTAATGGTGATGTGGCGGTGCCGCAAGCATTTGTAGCAATACATGTATACGATCCTATGGATGGATTATACGTATTATTCGTGGATGATTGTACAAGAGTCGTCCCACTATACCACTGATACGTTGTCCCAGAACCATTATCAGTTGCAACTATAATGCTACTTGGATGACAAGGTGCTAAAAAACATTCAGGACATGATATGTTGCAGATAGTTGGATTATTTGCATTTAATGTATTCGGAGTTGACGTAACAGTTCCACATCCATTTGTAATTGAAACTGTAAAGCTTCCTGATGAATTAGCAACATAAGTATTTGTTGTAGCACCAGCAATCGAAACTCCTCCTAATTTCCATTGATAAGAAGTATAACCTGCTGTAGTTGTTAGTGTAGTTGATTGTCCAGCAGCTCCACAAAAAGATGATGATCCAGTTTGAGTAACATTATTCGTCGGGATAGGATTAACTGTAACAGTGAAAAATGGTGTTACTCTTGTCCCATTTGCCTTGGTCATGACGCAAATATAACCACCATTATCTTTTGCATAAAGTGTATTTGAATTACTTGTATAATATGTTTTTACTCCTGTAGATGTTGACTTTATCCACTGATAAGTAGTATAACCATTAGGTACAGTTAATAGTACACTATCTCCTTGACAAAAAGTTGTAGGTCCTCCAGCGGTAACAACAGGTGTAGCCGCAGAATATGCAACACCATTAGAATCGAGTTTAGCTATATAAACATCATTTGAGCCATTCAATATATATGCTGTTCCTGTAAATAAAAATCTCCCACCTGTAAGTTTGGCCATTCTTCCAGAAAAATTTCCTTGCTGATATCCTCCTCCATAGTAAACATTTTGAAATGCTTTCGACCAAACTGAAGCACCTACGTAATCAAACTTATACAAACTCATAGAATAATCTGTGCTTATAATGTATCCTCCATTTGCGGAAGCAATAGCATCAATTGCT
>JANXSD010000179.1 GCA_025352785.1 Bacteroidota bacterium | reverse complement strand
GTATTGATCTTGTTACTGAAGGAATAAGGTGGTGGGGTATAAATAAAGAGATAGCATTAATAGCACAATAGTTTGGCTTTCGAGAAAATGGATAAACACAAGAGAATTATTTATGTAATTACAGGAATATCTTTTCTATTGTTTTCTTTAATACTTTCTGTGATTTTTTTTAAGGAACGATGCTTTAGTTTTGATAGTGCTTTTGTTTTGTGGAAAATGATTGTTACAAATGATTTTAGTATAGAACATTTCCGTAATGGGGATGTAGTCTGTCAAAGTATTCCTTTAATGTTTATTAAATTAAAAGTTAGCCTTTTGCACATTGCGATATCATATTCCATGTCAATCGTGTTAATGCAAATCATTATTTATCTATTTATAACCTTAATCTTAAAAGATGTTGAATCAGGAATTATTTATATTCTAACATTATTAATTCTGATCCGTAATGCTTTTTATTTCCCATGTACTGAAGTTCAACAAGGAATGCCTTTCTTAATTTTGCAGTTAAGTGTTATGAGAAAATGTATCGAGAAAGATGTTTTATATAAAAACAGATACTTACTTTTTAGCGGTTTATTGTCAATAATTTTACTGAATTTCCATGTGCTCTTAATCTTGCCAGCATTTTTTGTTCATGGATACTTGTTTATTGACGATAAATTTAATCACAAAAGAGAGATAGCTATATCAACACTTTTTTTATCAGCAGCAACTTTTTATAAACGAATTTTATGCCCAGTAAGTGAATATGAGATTAATAAGCAAATCCCAATAAAGAAAAGAATAGAAATATTGCCTGATACTTTTAATTTTCCAAGTACAAAATATTTTTTTTATTTCATATCGGAATATTGGATGTTCGTTGTTCCCGTTATTATTTTGCTAATATTCTTTCAATTGAAACGTGGTAGTGTCTTGCTATTTGCATATTATTGGACAGTATTTTTAGGGATATGTTTATTGATTTTTCAAACACATTATTTGGGAGAATCTCCTATGATGTATGAAAATTATTATATTGTAATAAGTTTTCTTATTGCTCTTGGATTAGTGCTCACTTGGAAAGTGGTTTTTCATAAGAATGTAGCAATTGCTGTTTTTATAATTTTTGTGGTATGTTCCTCCTTTTCTATCGTTTGTGCCAGAAAATACTATTCATTAAGAATCGATTACTTAGAAAGAATTGTCAAGTACGGACAAACAATGCCCGAGAAAAAATACATACTTGCAGAAGAAAATTATCCGCAATCATATGCTTGGTCATCATGGGCTTTGCCTTTCGAAACCACCTTGATTTCAGCTTTATCAGGTCCAATGAATACTGTTAGTATTTTCAGCACAATACATGTTAAGCAATCAATTATGGATGCCTCTTTGCCGAATGCTTTTCTTTGCCCAACCTGGACATTTAGTAGATTTAAAATTCCATCAATAAACAATTACATTTTTACGTTACCAAGTAATCACTATAGAGTCATCAATGAAAATTGCAGTACACTTACTGCAATTGAAACTAAAAATAATCAGAGTACTATTATTGCTACTTTAAGAAAAGGTTGTCATTATGGTGATGCTATTATAATTGATGTTTCTATTAAGAATTTTGGAAAGGATACAATTTTTTCAGGTAATTCTGGAAATAGAGGGTATAAGATATTTGTGAATTTATCAGGTAATGGTGGGTTAATGCACAATCAATTTTCTTTTTTACTTGAACACGATTTTAAATATAATTTGCAACAGAAAATAATTATCGATCTGTCAAAAGCTGATTTTGAAAACTATAATGGAAGTGGTTTCGCGAAAATATATTTAAAGTTAAATGATAATACGATTTCTGAATCTAATTTAATTCAGTTGTAAACAGCAAAAAGGGGTTCATTTGGAATCTAATTCAACAAATCTATTGACAATCGCTTTTTATTTTATATAATCTATATTTGCAGCATCTATTAATGTTATTTCAAATTGAATGCAAAGCGCAAGTAAATTATCCATCGTAATCCCCGCCTACAACGAAGGCAGAACCATTCACATGATCCTCGATAAAGTGAAGGCTGTTCGTCTTACTGATAATATCGAGAAAGAAATAATCATTGTGAACGATTTCTCCAACGATAATACCGTTGAAGCGGTCGAAAATTACATTCAAGCAAATCTCGATTTAAATATTCGTTTATTCTCTCAACCGTATAATATGGGGAAAGGAGCAGCTTTACATAAAGGAATTCAGCTTGCTACGGGCGATTTTGTAATTATCCAAGATGCCGATCTCGAATATGATCCAGAAGAGTATAATTCCTTGTTAAAACCAATATTAACAGGATTCGCTGATGTTGTTTATGGTTCACGATTTATCGGTGGTAAACCGCATAGAATTCTTTTCTTTTGGCATACCATAGGAAATAAATTCCTCACTATTTTTTCAAACATTTTCACCAATTTGAATTTAACAGATATGGAAACATGCTATAAATTATTTAAGAGAGAGATTATCCAAAGTTTACCTTTAAAAGAAAAGCGTTTTGGCTTCGAACCAGAAGTGACAGCACGCATCTCTAAAATAAATAAATTACGAATCTATGAGGTAGGAATATCCTATTATGGTCGCACGTACGAAGAAGGGAAAAAAATAAATTGGCAAGATGGATTTCGTGCCATCTATTGCATCCTTCGCTACAACTTATTCTCCTAATGTTCGTTCAATAAAACCATGACAACTTTTAATTATAAGGAAGAAGATCCAGAAGGCCTTTTAACACTCGAAGCAATTCGTGATGCTGATCAATTTAACCGTTGGATGTATGACCAAGCGGCACCTTGGATGCAAGGTGAAATTTTAGAAATCGGAAGTGGTATCGGAAATCTATCGGAATATTTTATCCGAGATAAAGCGAAGATCACTCTCAGCGATATCCGTGAAAATTATTGCAACTTACTCGAATCTCGGTTTCCAGAATATGTTGCAAATCATCCTGTAAGAAAAATTGATTTGGTAGCTCCCGATTTCAAAAAGTGTTTCCCCGAATACCTCGAGAAATTTGATTCCGCTTTCGCATTAAATGTGGTCGAACATATTGAAGAAGATAAACTGGCACTCCAAAACTTATTCAGTATTTTAAAACCAGGTGGAAAATTAATGATATTGGTTCCCGCACATCCTTTCCTTTACAATAGAATTGACACCAGTTTGCAACATTATAAACGATATACAAATATTAGCCTTGAAGAAGCAATTAGCTCGGCAGGGTTTAAAGTTAATCGTACTTATGGTTTCAACGCAATGGGGATGCCCGCATGGTGGTTGAGTGGTGTTCTTTTCCGATCATCACAAATTAAAAATGATCAAATGAATCTCTACAATAAATTAATTCCCCTTGCAAAAGTGATTGATAAATTAGTCTTTAATAAATTTGGATTGTCGGTGATCACCTTGGCAACAAAACCCTGAAGTAGAGATTAACGTCACACTTCAGGGTTTTGTAGGTTGTATTAAATTAGAAATTAAATCCTATTCGCGCATATAAACGCATTCCGTTGCTGCCCATTTGTACTGCATCCCATGGTCCAGCAGGTTCATTGTTAAACGCCCATCCTTTCGCACTTTGTACCGCTCCTAAATCAGGATGAACTCCTAAAAAATTATCAGCTCCAATACAAATTGTAATTGCCTTGTGTAATTTATAGGTCAGGTATAAATCATTAACGAGTTTACCTCCATAAACATATTCATCACGCACTCTCACATTTCCATCTGCATCAGTAGGAACTTTCGGATCAATACCTAAACCATCATCACCATAACCAAGCAATGTAACTTTTCCAAAATAAGTAGCTCTAGTCCCAAAGGTAATTCTCCTCGTACTATACTCTAGTGTTAAAGCAAATTTTGTTGAAGGTGCTGATGCAAGTATAAAATTTTTCTCACGATCACTTAAAAAAGTAGCTCGATGTCCCTCTGTATCATTTAATTTATTAGGTACGTTTACTTGGTCAATTGTCATGTGTTGAATATTACCTGCTAACATTGCACGGTAAGTATGTCGCTCCGTAACTTTTCTGTATTCCATCACAATATCTACTCCTGTGTTAGTAGTGTTTACGGCATTTGCAAAAAACTGTGCAAGACTAGCATTAAGGTTTGTCAATGTATTCGTTAGTGCAGTATCGAGTGTTGCATCAGATGCATCAAATTGTCCGGAAAGAACAACACGATTCTTAACTTTCACCATGTAACCATCAACAGTAATGTTGAAATTGGATAGTGGATTATAGGTAAATCCTAAACCAGCATTCACTGATTCTTCTTGCTTTAGATCAGGAATACCAGCAGCTTTAGTTATCGGACTATAATTTGGTGCAATTTTTACTTCAGCAATTTTTCCACCTTGTACAGTTGTAAATGTAGAGCTGAAATTAATTTGCTGTAATGATGGTGCACGATATCCGGTACTTACCGATCCCCGAACATTTAATTTATTTGTTAATTTATATCGGGACGATAATTTAAAATTTGTAGTTAAACCAAAGTCGCTATAATTCTCTACTCGAATCGCAGCAGCTACTAAGAATTTTTTCGTCACATCCATTTCTGCATCAACATAAACACCTCCCGTTGAACGATTCGATTTCACTTCATCGTTAGGCTGATAACCGGGAAACCCTTGAGAGCCTGTAGCCTTTGTTCCTGAGGTGTCATAATTTTTATAAGAGGCTACTTCACCCGCATACAAATTATATTGCTCATAACGGTATTCAGCACCTATTGCAAGATTAAATCCTTGTGCAATGCCAGCAATTTCTTTTGTGAAATTTAAGTTCGATGTGTTCTGTAAAAAAGAAAATCCGCCATCATCAAAATTAGTTTTGCCTGCACCTAATGACGCGTTGAAAGTTTTATCACCATAGAAATGAAAATCATTACGTCCCGTATTATTACTCAAATCCCAATTCCAATTGTTATGTGTTTTACCTCTCACACCTGCCGCAAAAGAAATATCGTTAATATTCGTTTGAATATGTGGATCAAAGAAAGTATCAGATTTATCTGATGTAACATGCATGATATCGCTTACATAAATCAAATTTCCATTGGCATCAGTTGGGAAACGTTCAGGCTTCGCCGAATAATTTCTGGAGAAAGCGAAAGCATCCGAAAAACTTGTGTTGTATCCACCAAATCCATAAACAACAGTGGATTTATTTTTCATTGGTAATTCTAAATTAAAAAATCCACCAACAGCATTACTCGATGCATCACCATTTCCTCTACGATAAACATTGATTGGTAGTGAATTTTCTGTGGTACTTAAATTAGCGGTATCCATCACCTGACGAAATGTTTTTTCTGCCTTAGTAACGTTCAAAGAAAAATTCACAAAGCCATCGTTCTTTCCAATAGGAACACCATAATTGCCATTGAATGTTAGTGTTTTTCCATCTATCTTTTTCCCTGTTTCATACTGTCCAAATTCTGGAGTAAATGAAGGATTGTATTTTTTATCATAATAACCTGCATAACCAACATCTCCTGAAAACTCTTTCACATTTTTCTTAAGAACAAGGTTGATCACTCCTGCAATTGCATCTGATCCATATTGAGCCGAGGCACCGTCACGTAATATCTCCACATGATCGATAGCGGAAAGAGGAATTGTGTTTAAGTCAGTACCAGAATTCCCACGACCTCTAGTTCCAAATAAAGCAACGAATGCTGTTTGATGACGGCGTTTCCCATTTACAAGCACTAAAGTTTGATCCGGGCCCAATCCACGTAAAGTCGCTAAATCCACATGGTCAGCACCATCAGACCCACTTTGTTTATTAGCGTTGAGCGAAGGAGCAGAATAGTTTAAAAGTGAAGTAAGATCCATTCTGCCTGTCGGTAACGACATTTGCGAAACGTTGATAAGATCCACAGGAACCGTAGTTTCAGATTTTATCCTTCCCAATCTACGCGACCCTACTACAACAACTTCTGCTAAGTTTAACGACAACAATTGCATTATAACAGCAATTTGTGTCCTGTTATTGATTGCAATCAACTGTTTTTGATACCCAAGCATCGAAACTTCAACGGTATCAGTTGGATTTACTTTGAGGGTCACACTTCCATTTACGTCTGAAGCCGCTCCATTGGAGGTGCCTTTTACAGCTACTGTAGCTCCAATTAAAGTCGACTTATTTCCCGCATCTGTAATAATAAATTTAACGCTAGACTGGGAAAAACTTAAAATAGGAAACAGTAATAGAATTAACTGGATTAGGTTCTTTTTCATAAGGATTAGACTTTTGTTTAAACAAACATAACAATATATGTTGATACCATTAAATTGATAATGGTAGAATTTTTAAGGAGCGCGCATTTTTGCGACTGTTTAGGATGCTGCTAAAGGTTTTGAGATTTGCTAAAGCACTAATTTTATAGTTTTCTATTGTTAAAATACACTTATTGTTAATTCTTTTAGATGGAATTGTGGATACGTTAATAAATAAAACAATAATCCTTATTCATTGGTTACTAGGCAGTTTAATAAGGGTTTCTTCTGATAGTAGGAGGCCATTGCCCCATCGGTTTATAACAATTACAGAAAATGTGTTAATAAGTTTTGTATTTCTTGATTATAATTCTAATTTTGCAACCCCTTAGTGAAAACCCGTTTAAATCAATTATAAAGTGGATACGTTAAGTTACAAAACGATTTCGGCCAACGATAAGACCGTAAAGAAAGATTGGGTAGTGTTAGATGCTAAAGACCAAGTATTAGGTCGATTTGCCTCTCAAGCTGCCATGATTTTACGCGGTAAGCATAAAGCCAATTACACCCCTCACGTTGACTGTGGTGATAATATAATCATCATCAACGCAGATAAAATTCGTCTTACTGGTCGCAAGATTAACGAAAAGGTATACGTATCACATACAGGATATCCAGGCGGTCAACGTTTTGTGACTCCGGCTAAATTGATGGCTAAAAAACCTACGGCAGTATTGGAGAGAGCGATATACGGGATGATCCCTAAAAATCGTTTAGGCAATGCAGTTAAAGGCAATTTATATTTATATGCAGGAACTGAGCATCCACATGCCGCTCAGCAACCGAAAGCAGTAACTCTTAAATACTGATTATTAATTCCCTATGGAAATCACTCATACCATTGGTCGACGTAAAACAGCTGTAGCCCGTATCTATTTACAACCAGGTAACGGAACAGTAACTGTAAATAATCGCGACTTTAAAGACTATTTCCCTACTCTTCCATTACAGAAGTTGATCAGCCAAGCTTTCGATTTATCGAAAACGGTTGAGCAATATGATGTAAAAGTAAATGTAGGCGGTGGCGGATACAATGGCCAAGCAGAAGCAATTCGTATGGCTATTGCTCGTGCATTATGTAAAATTAATTTGGAACATCGTCCGGTTTTGAAGGCAAATGGTCTTCTAACACGTGATCCACGTATGGTTGAACGTAAGAAATTCGGTCAACGTAAAGCACGTCGTCGTTTCCAATTCAGTAAACGTTAATTCCTCAATTTCTTTCAATAGATCCCTATTAATGATCAATGTAACACAAGAAGAGATGCTGAGTGCCGGAGTACATTTCGGTCACCTGAAGCGCAAGTGGAACCCGAAAATGGCTCCCTACATATTCATGGAGCGCAATGGTATTCACATCATCGACCTGAATAAGACATCCGCAAAACTAGAAGAAGCAGCTGCAGCAGTAAAGCAGATCGCTAAATCTGGAAAGAAAATCTTATTTGTTTCTACCAAGAAACAAGCTAAAGAAATCGTTGCAGGATGTGCTAAAGCAGTGAATATGCCTTACATCACTGAGCGCTGGCCCGGTGGTATGCTTACGAATTTCGCTACTCAGCGTAAATCCGTTAAGAAAATGGCAGCTCTCGATAAAATGATGAGCGATGGTACCCAAGATGTAATCTCCAAAAAAGAACGTCTTCAAATTAGTCGTCAAAAAGCTAAAATGGAAAAAGTATTAGGATCAATCACTGATCTTAACCGCTTACCAGCAGCATTATTTATTGTAGATACTGTTAAAGAACATATCGCTGTAGATGAAGCAATAAAATTAGGAATCCCTACTATCGCAATCTGTGATACCAATTCTGATCCATCACTTATTGATTTCCCCATCCCTGCAAATGATGATGCTACAAAATCTGTAGAATTAATTATGAATGCAATGGTGAAAGCTATCGAAGAGGGTTTGTCAGAACGTAAAGTTGATAAAGAACAAGAGCGCGAAAAAGAAGCGGCTAACGATGAAGAATCTGATGATCGCAAAGTGGTGATGTCAGGATCGGATGAAGAAGGCGAATCCTCTTCAGCTCCAAGAGGTGATAAAGGACCAGGAAAATCAGGACCTAGCAAACCAAGCGCTCGACCACGTAAAGGTGGACCTTCTGGTGGCGGTGGTGGTCGCCGATAATTAAAAGAATTTTATATTACCAGCGGGATGAAATTTCATCCCGTTATTGTTAAAACTAAATACCAAAAAATAAATAGATCATGTCTACTACAGCAAGTATCTCAGCTGCCGATGTAAATAAACTGCGTCAAATGACAGGAGCAGGAATGATGGATTGTAAAAAAGCCTTAACGGAAGCTAATGGTGATTTCGAAGCGGCAATTGATAACCTTCGTAAGAAAGGTCAGAAAGTTGCAGCTAACCGTGCCGATCGTGAAGCTAAAGAAGGTTTTATCATCGCAAAAACAAATGCAGATAATACACGTGGATACCTGATTTCTTTAAGTTGCGAAACAGATTTCGTTGCTAAAAATCAAGACTTCGTGAACTTTGCCGAAGGAATATTAAATACAGCAATTGCCAATAATCCATCAGATGTTGAAGCATTAAAAGCGTTGACAATGGATGGTGCTACGATCTCTGATAAATTATTCGATATGATCGGAAAAATTGGTGAGAAGATTGAATTAGCGCGTTATGAAATGATACAAGCTCCAAAAGTGATCATTTATAATCACCCAGGAAATCGTTTAGCTTCTATGGTTGGAATGTCAAGCACAACAGCTTCTGAAACCGTTGCTAAAGACATTGCAATGCAAATTGCTGCAATGAATCCAGTAGCGATCGATAAAGATGATGTTGATTCCACTACGATTGAGCGTGAATTAGAAATAGCGAAAGAAGTAATTCGTGCAGAAGGTAAGCCAGAAGAAATGGTGGAGAAAATTGCAGCAGGGAAATTAAATAAATTCTATCAGGAAAATACACTCTTGAATCAAGCTTATCTTAAAGAAGACAAAAAAACTGTGCGTCAATTTTTAAACGACACTGAAAAAGATCTTACTGTTAGCGTTTTCAAACGTGTTCAGTTAGGTTAATCTTATTAAATAAATAATCAATCCCGATTTTCGAATCGGGATTTTTTTTGACCTATATTAGCCTACCCTATGAAATACAAAAGAATACTTCTAAAACTGAGTGGTGAGGCCCTGATGGGGAAGAAACAATTCGGTATCGATACCAATCTTTTAGCAGAATATGCATCTGAAATAAAAATTGCCGTTGATAATGGTGTTGAAGTGGCAATTGTAATTGGTGGAGGAAATATTTTCCGTGGATTGCAAGCTGCTGAAGGTGGAATGGATCGTGTGCAAGGTGACTACATGGGAATGTTAGCCACTGTGATTAATTCGATGGCGTTACAAAGCGCACTGGAGAGTATTGGAGTTAGTACCCGATTGCAATCCGCCATTAAGATGGAAGCTATCTGTGAGCCTTTCATTCGTCGTCGTGCTGTGCGTCATCTTGAAAAAGGTCGCGTAGTAATTTTTGGTGCAGGTACAGGTAATCCCTATTTTACAACTGATACTGCCGCATCCTTAAGAGCAATAGAAATTGAAGCAGATGTAATATTAAAAGGAACGCGTGTAGATGGAATTTATACAGCAGATCCTGAGAAAGATAAAACGGCAATACGTTATTCGAAAATTACTTTTACAGAGGTGTATGAAAAAAATTTACAAGTGATGGACATGACTGCCTTCACACTTTGTCAAGAAAATAAATTACCAATCATTGTTTTCGATATGAATAAATCAGGTAACTTAAAACGTATTGTTGATGGTGAAGAAATTGGAACACTCGTAGATTTTTAATTTATTATTTTAGCAAAGAAATTGAGTCCGACTGACCTCCCCTAGCCCCTCCCAAAGAGGAGGATGAAGGGGAATAAATTTAAAACAAGCTCTTAAAATTATAGTTGCATAAATAAAAGTTCCTCCTTTAGAGAAATTTAGGGAGGCTAGAGTCATTGGCATACTGGCAAATTAGCACATTGAATTATGGATGAAATAAACAGAATACTTGCATTGATGCATGAGCAGATGCAAAAGGCAATTGCACATTTAGAAAATGAATTGCTAAAAGTTAGAGCAGGGAAAGCAAATCCTGCGATGCTGGAAGGGTTATACGTTGATTACTACGGCGCTCCTACGGCACTTAGTCAAGTTGCGAATGTGAATACTCCTGATGCGCGTACAATCATTGTTCAGCCTTGGGAAAAAACGCTTATCAAAGCAATTGAGAAATCGATTATTGATGCGAATCTTGGTTTCAATCCGCAAAATGATGGAATATTAATTCGTATTAATGTTCCACCACAAAGTGAAGAACGAAGAAAAGATTTAGTGAAGCGCGCCAAAGCAGAAGGCGAACATGCGAAGGTTGGTATTCGTACATTACGTCGTGAGGCAAACGATAATATTAAGAAGGCACAAAAGAATGGAATGCCGGAAGATCTCGCTAAAGATGCAGAAGCAAAAACACAAATTATCACTGATGATTTTATCAAAAAAGTTGATAAACATCTGGAGTTAAAAGAAAAAGAAATAATGACAGTTTAACGGTTGTTAAAATACATATTAAAAACCCTGAAGTGTGACGTAAGTCTCTACTTCAGGGTTTTTAATTAGGCAAGAATTACATTGCAAATCTTTTCGCAGCTTCTTCCCAGTTAACTAAATTCCACCAAGCTGTACAATAATCAGGACGACGATTTTGATAATGCAAATAATAAGCATGCTCCCAAACATCTAAAGCAAGAATTGGAGTACCTTTTACTTCTGCAATATCCATCAATGGATTATCTTGGTTTGGGGTAGAACAAATTTCTAATTTTCCTTCACTATTTTTTATTAACCAAGCCCATCCAGAACCAAAACGTGTTGTTCCTGCTGCATTAAATTTTGTTTTCATCTCATCGAAAGAACCGAATGCTGCATTTATTGCTTCTGCCAATGCTCCAGTAGGTAATCCTCCACCATTCGGCTTTAACAACGTCCAAAAAAGTGAATGGTTATAATGACCACCACCATTATTACGTACTGGCATAGGGTACTTAGAAATATTTTTGCAGAGTTCTTCTATGCTTAATTTCTCAGCATCCGTTCCAGCAATAGCTGCGTTAACATTTGTTACATAAGCTTGATGATGTTTGTCGTGATGGATCTCCATGGTACGAGCATCTATATGTGGCTCAAGCGCATCAAAGGCGTAAGGTAAAGGGGGGAGTGTAAATGACATATTTTGTTTTTTAATCTATTTAATGTTCAAAATTAAATAATCGTACCCGATAATTCATCGAATTTTTAAAATAGATCAATTTTGTTAGAAATGGCACAATAAATTTTTTTTCCCCAACCTATTTGCTATATTTACTGTCAGGTTAAAACCTTCAAAAAAAAACAAATTATGAAAAAATTAATACTTCTATTTTCCTGTATCACGCTGACCTTTTACTCCTGCCGTCACGATAACGAGGATATAACCCCACAATCCACAACGGGAATTATATTAAAGCAAAAAGCTATATTACAATCTGTGCCATCAGGAAATGCACTTACCAATTCGGCATTGGATGAATTGGTAATCGGAACTCTCGAAGAGAAAAACGATTTTAAGTGGGAGTGGATGGATCTTAAAACTGTTTGGAGCGCCCTTCAATACAATGACCATACACTTGCTATTGGATATAAAACAGTCAATGCTGGTGATATCAGTAAAATAATTCACAAAATAAATGTGAAGTCAGGCGATTATAAAGCGGTGCATGATGCATTGATAAATTTAATACTTACAGAACTTAATAAAACTGCAAAAACACCCATTCAATTATCTGATATTCTTGTTGAAGATGATCAGGTAATGCCCATTTTAACATTAAGAATTACAGATAAAAACGTAATCACACAATTAGCCAATTTAGAAAATGTGCGCTATCTCGAACCTCTTGGATATTGGCCAGCAAATGTGGTAGATAAATCATCATCTGGTTGTGGTGGTTCAACAAATACAGTAAATGTTGCAGACTATACAACAACAACACCATCAGCTTTGGTTCCTTGGAATTATTCATTAATAAATGTTCCAACGGCATGGACATTATCACAAGGACAAAACATTACCATCTCTGTAATTGATGCAGGAATAAGTTCATCACAAACATTATTAGGTACACAATTTACAGATGGATTATCAGCAGGAACTCGTACTATCACTACAGATTTTACAACAGGAACAAGTGCATATACTTCCTGTACTCACGGCACAAGCATGTGTGGATTAGCTGCTGGTCCGCGTAATACTCAAAATTCAACTTCGGGTGTTGCGTATCAATCTAACTTGCATTTTATTAGAGCATGTGATGATGTTGTATTGGATGCATCATCAGAAAAAACAGGAGTGAAAAATGCACTAATAAAAGTGGGTAATCGTACCGATATTCGGATTGTGAGTATGAGTATTGGAACACCATTTTCAAGTAGTGTATTGCTTGACGGTGTAAATTATGCTTACAACAATGGAAAATTAATTTTTGCGGCTGCAGGAACTTCTTACAGCTGGACAAGTTGGTGGGGCGTTATTTATCCAGCTGCATACACTGGTTGCATTGCAGTAACTGGTGTTAAAGAAAACTATTCAACTTGTAGTGATTGCCATGATGGTAGTCAGGTTGTATTTACAATTCCTATGGAACGTAATTCAAACAGTTCACGTAATACACTTTCGTTGATGCCATCAGGAGTTAATGCAAGTTATATCGGAGGGAGTTCTTGCGCTACTTCAACAACGGCAGGTATTGCTGCTTTAGTTTGGAGTGCTCGACCTTTAATGACGAGAGATCAAGTGATGATTTGCATGAAAAATACTTCGCAATATTATCCAACAAAAAATTCAAGTCGTGGTTATGGAAACGTGAATGCTTCCGCAGCAGTAGCATACGCAATAGCAAATTACTAAGAATTTAATGTGCTATCCCGATCACTATCGTGGATGCCAGTGTGCTAATGTGCCAATACCCCAAAATGGAAATTAATTAAAAATTACGCCGAGTAAATTTATAACTTTCTACGTAGCTGTAAAGTATTTCCAAGTGAAAAATTTGAGCGTAAGATGCGTGTAGAGGTCAAGCAAAAGAGCGAACCGACAATTGATATACCGATGAAGAATATTGAAACCACTGCATTTTGTATTTCACTTTATGGTTTTTATAGATAGCACATAGTTCAATTGTTGGTTTGTTTTGCTTGTGTCTTTTTCTTTGGTTCATTTCTTTTTTACACAAAAAAGAAATGAACAAACATTCTTAGCACACGAACGCATTTCTTTTCCAAGGATCACGTAAGGTGGAAACATCAAAATTCATCGAAGATAAAAAGCTATTTCTTCCGGGAAATTTTCTTCGTGTTCGTTGCCTGCAACACATTGCTGTCTTTTAGTCAATGATAATTAACGAACACATTTTTTAAACATTGCTTCATACTCATTAGTAATTTTCTTCCAATTAAAATCAATACGAATTCTTTCGTGTTGATAAGAAGTAAATAATTCTCGTTTTTCTTCCAGTAAGGATGCCTCATTTAAAAGTTGAGCAGCTGCATTCGCATCAGTAAAATAAAAGGCATGATCACCAAGTACATCTCTGTTGAAAACATTATCATGTGCAAGGATAAAAGCACGTGATGCCATCGCTTCAAGTAATGATGGATTTGTTCCACCTACTGAATGTCCGTGAAAATAAAAACGACTATACCATCGTAAATTATTCAAATGATTGATGTCATAGATGCCACCAAGGAAAAGTATATTTTTAGTAGAAGCATATTTATTTTTTAAATAATCTCCATATGGAGTTTCATGTTTTCCAACAACTACAAATGGAGTAGTAGATCCAGAAATTACAACTGCATCTAATGCCGCTTCAATATTGTTTTCTTTTTCCAGTCGAGCAACAAGCATGTCATAATTTCGAGTTGTAACATCGTATCGTTGCAATACAGATTCATCGGGTGAATTAAAAATTTCTGCACCATAAGCAATATAAGTTGCATCTTTTTTATATTCACGGTGTAAATAATTTTTTATCTCACCATTATCCGCAACAAGGTAATCAGAATATTTTGCGCCTAATGATTCAAACCATTTCGCCAATTTTTTTACCGTAGGACTCCACTTATCGCGCTTCCATTCTAAGCCATCCATATTGGTAATAAGAACCGATTTTTTTTTATTGAGAAACGGAAAAAATACGGAGGCCGTTGTATATCCTAACACCAATAAAATATCACAGTTATTTTTTAGCGCATCACGCAAGGAGAGAAAATCATAAATAAAATTCCCTGCCGTACCGATTTTATTTTCTGGATTCCAACATTTTTTTATTGTAACTCCTTTGTATACACTTTTATCATACGAATGATAATCTGGATTATACACCGTTACATCATGACCAGCATTTGCAAGTAACACAGCAAGATTTTCTGCGCACTGTTCAAAGCCACCATAATTATTGGGAATACCACGTGATCCAGTAATGGAAATTTTCATACTAACTTATTCTGAATCAAAATTCTTTTTAAACGCATCCCATCCTTGTGCCTTCAATTCATGCTGTCCGTTTTGC
>JANXSD010000173.1 GCA_025352785.1 Bacteroidota bacterium | reverse complement strand
CCTCAACGTTCTCCAAGTCAGCGATTTCGGTTCGAACAATATATTGATTTCCTCATAGAGAATGGTTTTGAATGTGATTTATCATATCTAATCAGTGAAAAGGATGACAGTATTTTTTATCGACCTGGAAATGTTACTATTAAAACGTATGTTTTTTTAAAGTCGGCAATAAAGCGACTTCAAGATATTTCGCGAGCTCGTGATTATGATATTGTCTTTGTTCAAAGAGAAGCATTCATGACAGGATCTACATTTTTTGAACGTATGTTTAGAAAGTCAGGTGCTAAATTGGTTTTTGATTTTGATGATGCCATTTGGCACTTCGATGTTTCAGAAGCAAATAGGAGACTTGGGTGGTTAAAGAATCCAAGTAAAACTTCCAAAATAATTAATCTTTCTGACCATATAGTTGCAGGTAATAGTTATCTCGCGGATTTTGCAAAACAAAATAATAGCAGAGTATCAATAATTCCAACAACTATTGATACTGAATATCATAAACCATCAGATCCAATCAATTATAATAAATCTTCAATTTGTATTGGTTGGACTGGAAGTTTAACAACCATAAAACACTTTCGATTAGCAGAGCCATTTCTTTTAAAGTTAAAGGAGAAATACGGTTCTCTCCTTACTTTTAAATTGATTGGAGACGTAAACTATGTAAATGAAGAGTTAGGAATTCGCGGTGTGCCATGGTCACTAAAAAATGAAGTCGAAGAACTGAGAGAAATAGATATTGGAATTATGCCACTGCCCGATGATGAATGGTCAAAAGGGAAATGTGGTTTTAAAGGGTTGCAATATATGGCAATGGAAATACCACCAGTGATGTCGAGTGTAGGTGTAAATCTAGAAATCATTTCGAACGGAGAAAATGGTTTTTTGGCCACTAATGAAGAAGATTGGATTTCAAAAATATCATTGTTAATAGAAAACCCCGAATTGAGACGAGCGATAGGAAGAAAAGCTCGACAGACTGTGATAGATCGTTATTCTGTAGATTCGCAAAAATATATTTATCTGACTCTTTTCCAAGATCTTACTAGAGAGTAATTAGATAAAATTGTTGCGCTAGAATCTAAATCAATCATTCCACTAATTAATTAAATTTGTGGCTCTTAAAATCAACCATGACAACTACCGATACTCTTTTGAAGCATACTGCATTAACCGACTTACATACAGCGTTAGGCGCTAAAATGGTTCCTTTTGCAGGATACCTGATGCCCGTTCAATACGAAGGCATTAATATCGAGCATGATCTTGTTCGAAATCGAGTAGGGGTGTTTGATGTTTCTCACATGGGTGAATTTATTTTAAAAGGTCCTGATGCTTTAGATTTGATTCAACGTGTGACCAGTAATGACGCAAGTAAACTGTCTCCTGGTAAGGCACAATACAGTTGCTTCCCAAATGAAACGGGTGGCATCGTTGATGACTTGATTGTTTATTCTCTTGAAGATGGACATTGGATGCTTGTTGTAAATGCATCTAACATTGAAAAGGATTGGAACTGGATTCAAAAATTCAATACTAAAAATGTAGAGATGATCAATATTTCTGATCGTACTTCATTGCTTGCAGTGCAAGGCCCTAATGCATTGGCTGTAATACAAAAACTTACAGACGTTAAGTTGGTGGAAATCCCATATTATAATTTTACAAAAGGTAAAGTTGCAGGTTGTAGCAATGTGTTGATATCCAATACAGGTTACACGGGTGCTGGCGGATTCGAACTTTATTTTGACAACGAACATGCTATAACTATTTGGAATGCATTGATGGAAGCAGGTAAGGAATTCGATATCAAACCTGCAGGATTAGGTTGTCGTGATACCTTACGATTAGAAATGGGATTCTGCTTATATGGAAATGATATTGATGATGAAACATCGCCATTGGAAGCAGGTCTTGGTTGGATTACGAAATTCACAAAAGAGTTTACAAATTCAGCTGCATTAAAAGTGCAAAAAGAAGTAGGAGCTCAGCGCAAATTAGTAGGTTTCGAATTAATAGATAAAGGTATTCCTCGCCATGGTTATGAATTGATAGATGCAGATGGAAATACTATTGGTGTTGTTACTTCTGGAACACAATCTCCAACATTGCAGAAAGCAATTGGAATGGGATATGTTACATCGGCTCACGCTGTAGAAGGAACTGAAATATTTGTAAAGATTCGTGATAAAGCTATTAAAGCAAGTGTATTGAAAACACCATTTCTGAAAAAGTAATATTTTGTATTTGTGAGAATTATTAATTGTAGAAGGAGAATTTATAATGAGTAAAAAATCTGTTCGTTATGTTGATGTTTGTTTTTCTCCAGCATTAATTCATTTGCATGATGTATCTGAATCCATCGTTGTAGTGATTGATGTTTTAAGAGCAACATCTTCTATTTGTGTAGCTTTTGCAAATGGTGTTAAGAGTATCGTTCCTGTAGCAACGATAGAAGAAAGTTTAGCATATAGAGAGAAAGGGTTTTTGGTTGGCGCCGAGCGTAATGGCGAGATGTTAGATGGATTTGATTTTGGGAATTCTCCTTACAGTTATATGGATACTAAAATTAAAGGAAGAGATGTTGCATTGAGTACAACAAATGGCACTCAAGCAATAGCTGCCGTAAAAGGAGCCTATAAAATTGTTGTTGGATCTTTCTTAAACTTAGATATACTTTGTACTTGGTTGAAAGAACAAGATCGTTCAGTTTTATTATTGTGTTCGGGATGGAAAAACTCTTTTAATTTAGAAGATACTTTATTTGCTGGTGCTGTTGTAGATGGTTTACAAAATGATTTTGATTTAAGTCAGATGCGTGATTCTGCTCTGGCAGCACAGCATTTATATAATCTTGCTAAGAATGATTTGGATGGGTTTTTAGAAAAATCTTCTCATAGGATTCGTCTCGAGAAATTAAATATCGATTCAGATATTAAATATTGTTTAACTCCTAACCAAACAAAAGTAGTTCCTATTATTATTGATGGGGCATTAGTAAATGCCATTTTATTTTTTATATTTGTCGTATCGTTCTTATCCTTATCGTAAATTTATCTGCTGATTTTCAGTAAGTAAATTTATTTCGGAATCATGTTCCGATTTCTTTAAAAATATTTTTAATAAACATAAACATGAAAAAAACACTTGGCATTTTAATGTCATTGATGATCCTCCCTGGTATCATCATCACGGTAGTAGCCTGGGGATTCTGGGGGCACCAACGCATCAATCGTATGGCGGTATTTGCTTTGCCTCCTGAGATGATCGGATTTTACAAAAAGCATATCGATTTCATCAGCGAACACGCTGTTGATCCTGATAAGAGAAGGTACTCCGATCCCGAAGAAGCTGCACGTCATTATATGGATTTAGATCGTTATGGCGAGCATCCTTTTGATAGTTTGCCGAAATTTTGGAATGATGCAGTTGCAAAATATGGTGAAGATTCTTTAAAGCAACATGGTATTGTTCCATATCATATTCCGTTTATGCTTTTTCGTTTAACAAAAGCATTTAAAGAACACGATCAATTAAAAATATTGCGTTTGTCAGCGGAGCTCGGACATTATGTAGGTGATGCACATGTTCCATTACATTGCACGAAAAATTATAACGGACAATTGACAAATCAAAGTGGAATTCATGGTTTTTGGGAGTCACGATTACCCGAGTTGTTTGGCGAGGAGTATGATTATTTCGTTGGTAGATGCAAATACATCAATAAGCCTGTTGATTATACATGGAACATTATTCGCGAAAGTTATGCAGCACATGATTCTGTTTTATTACTTGAAAGAGAACTCACCAAAAAATATTCTCCTGACCAAAAATACTCTTACGAAGAAAAGGGAAACACCATCATTCGCGTTTATTCAAAAGAATTTTCTGCCGATTATCAAAAACTCTTAAATGGAATGGTGGAGCGACGAATGCGAAGTGCTATTGTTGCCGTCTCTAGTTTTTGGTATACTGCATGGGTAAATGCTGGAATGCCTCAGCTAGATTCGTTAAGCGACTTTGTAGTGAGTGATTCATTAAAAAATGAATTTCAAAAATTGGATAAGGCTTATCAGTTAAAGAAAGCAAATGGGAAAGGTCACGATGATTAATTCAATGTGCTAATGGGTTAATGGGTTAATGAGATAATGTGCTAATGGGTTAATGAGATAATGTGCTAATGGGTTAATGAGATAATGTGCTAATGTGCTAATGGGTTAATGAGATAATGTGCTAATGGGTTAATGAGATAATGTGCTAATGGGTTAATGAGATAATGTGCTAATGGGTTAATGAGATAATGTGCTAATGGGTTAATGAG
>JANXSD010000052.1 GCA_025352785.1 Bacteroidota bacterium | reverse complement strand
ATAATACTTTGCATAAGAAACAATTTAAAATTCGAATATTCTTTATTGTAATCAGTAATACTCTGCTTAAGTGTTTCCAAATTTTGATTTGCTTTTGGATTTTCTTCAATGATATTTCCAATTTGCGAATCTTTCAACCATGCATCGTGACTTTCGAAGTCAACTGAAATGCTGTTTTGTCCAGTCTCACATTTAATAATATATGTTTTTAAATCATCACATAAAGAATTTATTTTTTTATTCATCTTTAATAAGGGAGTAACGATCGAATCTTTTTTTAAACTTTGCTGAAGTAATTGTTTTTCGTTCTCTAATAATTGTTCATTTCGCAAATAATTATTTGTCGTTTGTATGTATAGCATTTTAGAACCATAAGGAGAACGTACTAGTGTTAGAAATAAACCACAACCAGTTATTATTAGCAATGATGATACTATTGTATTCACTTTCGTATCTGGATTACGTATTCCGGTGAAAAAATATATAGGGACAAAGATTAACATTAAGATAACGATTGAGGCAAGAGATAAATTATTTGCCCAAGGCCAATGCATAATTTTAAAGAGAGTACCTAAACTCAATGACATTCCAGCTACTATTCCAACACCAATTAATACTTTTTCTTTCAGTTCCTTTTTCTCTTTAATTTTAAGAGTAAAGAGAAGAGGAAGGAATATTAAACTCATCATTAGTATTCCAAATACAATTCCAAATGATGCACCTTGAAGATGGAGAAATTTTAATGCAATCCCCATCGTTAGCAATGAAACAGAAGTAACACCGCTCACAATCATTATTTTTTTCATCACGTAGTAGTTTTTGTTTATAAGCAGAGAGATAGTTTCCTCTTCTATTTCACGCAATTCTTTTTTATAGAATTTTTTTACATTCGTGAAATAGAATTGTTCGAAGTCTCCATTTTCTTCGAGTTCTTGTTCAATGATACAGCATAGATGATCTAGGAGGTTTAACTGCAGATCCTCCATTTCAACTCCATTACGTCTAATATCGCTGAGGATAAATTCTATTTGTTGATCGTTGATTGTATACATTTAACCAATTTCTGTTTTAATGTCTAAAAGAAATTTCATCGTATTAATGAAATCAGCAAATTCACTGATTTTTTGTTTCGACATTAAATTTCCTTTGGAACTCAATGAATAATATTTCCTAACCCGCTTTCCAATATATTCTGATTCTGTAGTTAAAATCCCATCTGCTTCTAAAGCATGAAGTGTTGGATACAAAGCACCTTCTGTAAGTTGAATTTTATTACCTGTGAGTTCTTTTACGCGTTGTGTGATTTCGTATCCATACATTCTCTTGTTGTCTTTCAGGAGTTTTAATATGATCGTTTTTAACGTTCCTTTGATGAGTTCGGTGGAGTAAATCATTGCAGTAGTTGAATTGAATAACGCAATAATACATCGGTTTCTTATGTATATGACAATAATGTATTTAAATATTCCTAATATATTGATTTTCAATTGCAATAATTACAGTTGTACGCCTAATATTTCGAGCGAGAGGAGTTGCAAATGCAATTAAATGGCTACTTCCTTATTAGATTATTTACAAGTTTATTAGTCAGTTCTTAACATTGATAATTTAAATCTACAAAAAATATTACCTTTTAAGATTTACGATAATTTAGAATATTAACATTGTGTGAAGCAATCCAACTTAATAAAAAATTCCTTAATTATTAGTTCTATCTTGTTCTCCATATAAATCTAACTCTCGTATTTTTTATTTTACTTGATGTTACAGTAAAAAAAATGAAACAAATACTTCTTCTTATATCAATTCTATTCATCAATCATACTTCTTATTCTCAAAATTGGGATATTAATACCTTGAGAAAAATAAATTTGAATAGAAATAAATCTTTTGATGAATCATTCACAACAATTACCAATTCAGTTTCACCAGTTTCAATTGGTATTCCAGTTACCTTATTTGTAATTGGTGCTATTGAGAAAGATTCTTTAAAAAAAATTAATGCACTTTATATTGGAGAAACAATTATTATTTCTTCTATTATTTCCACCATTTTAAAAAAGACAATAAAAAGATCAAGGCCAGTTGATGATTATCCTTACATTGAAAATATTTCGAGTGGAGGCAGTTATTCTTTTCCTTCTGGTCATACCACCGAAGCGTTTTCTTTAGCAACATCGTTAAGTGTTGTTTATCCGAAATGGTATGTAATAGCACCATCAATGCTTTGGGCTTCAGCAGTAGGATATTCGCGAATAGATTTGGGCGTCCATTATCCAACAGATGTTATCGCTGGTGCAATTATAGGAAGTGGTTCTGCTTATTTATCTTATAAGCTAAACAAGTGGATTCGTCAACAAAGTAAAAGTCACCATCATTAAATTATTGCCATGCTAAATAGTAAAATAGCGACATGTAAAATTATTATATTAGTAATTATTTCGTGGTTAACGCCGCATTTTGCTTTAGCTCAGAATAATAGTGATAGTTTATCAATAACGGATTGCAGTAACTATACAACACCCAAACCACTTCGTTTTATTACGAATGTTCCTGATGATATTGTTAAGGTATTGGTAACACCTTTTCATAAAAAGGATTTAAAAGGGTTATTAATTGTTGGCGGAGTTACGTGTTTGCTCATCCCTTTTGATACGCAGTTATCAGAAGGTGTAAAACATTTTTCTGAGCAAATTCATGTTAATGGTAAGGAAGATTATAATTCGCCAGTTCGATTTAAAGATGCTAGAATAATAAAGATCCCACAGAATATAAATTCTGCATTATATCAGTTGGGGGAAGGTGGAACAACAATGATTGCAGCTGGTGGATTATTTCTGTACGGGAAAATTAAAAATAAACCAAAGCCATTAAACGTTGCCTCTGATATTGTTGAATCTACAATTACTGTAGGATTATGCACTCAAATAATAAAGCGGTTCACAGGAAGAGAAACGCCTTCGCGAGTGACTGATGAAGATGGTGAAAGTAAATGGTGGCAATTTCCAGGGTTCAAGGAATTTCAGAAAAACACTCCTAAATATGACTCCTATCCAAGTGGTCATTTAGCAACTATGGCTTCAACTGTAGCAACACTCATGTTAAATTATCCAGAAAAGAAATGGATTAAAATTTTGGGTGGAAGTTTAATTGGATTAACAGGATTATCAATGATCAATAATGATGTTCATTGGTTGAGTGACTATCCTCTTGCATTAGCAATAGGATATGTTTCGGCAAAAATTACATTCGATCGAAATCATCGACAACAAAAAAAAATTAAAAGAAATTTATAAATTAGTATTTAGTATTTATCTGAGTAGCTATTACTATTAAGATGTTTGATTTAAACTACTCATCAAACTAAAAGAATTTAAATCGATGGCTAGTCAAGGAAGCATGGGCAATTAATTGCACGATTTACAAGTATTTATCAATATATTCTATTTTGAGGAAATATTTTTTGTTTTTAAATTTACACTTATTGAAAATTAAGCTAACTTAGTTCTTATTATTAATTTATGGAGTTTTTTTATATGTATAATGCCGATAAGAGCAACTTTTTATGAAGAAATCAGATAAGCCCAAAGATGCAAACTTGCAAAATGATTTGCCTCATACCTCATCGACTCTCATTGATGTGAATTCAGATAGTAGGAGGTTATTGAGCATGACAGTTGAAGCGATTTCAAAATTTGATTTAGACACTGCAAAAAAATCTCTTTTAAAGATTGCTGAAAGCGAAGATAAATACCGCGCAGTAATTGAAAACTCATCGTATGCCTATTTTCTAGCTAATATGGATAGAACAATATTAGATGCAAATAAAGCTGCTGAAGAAATGTTTGGGTACACCTTGGAGGAGTTTAAGAATCCGAACAGACCTAAAATTATCGATTTGGATGATCCCAATCTAAAAAGTTCGTTAAAAGTTCGTGATAAAGAAGGTAAAGTTAGAGGAGAGACTATAGGAATTAGAAAAAATGGGGAAAGATTTTATGTAGACTTTTCATCCACTGTTTATATTGATATTAATGGAGAAACTCGCATTAGTAATATTCTCATTGATATTTCTGATCGTAAAAGAAAAGAACAGGAAATAAGTCTACTGATGAGTTATACAGATGAAAGTTTTGTATTGTTGGATACCTCTTTGAATATTGTAGCTTTTAATAAACAATTTTCCGAGGATTTTTTAACTATTTTTAAAAAAGAGGTTGTAAAGGGAGATCATATTTTAAATTTTGTTCAGCCTGAGAGAATTGATAAAATTAAGGAATTATATAATAAAGTTTTTGCTGGCGAAGTTCAAGAAAACGAAATGGAATTTACTCTTGATGGTGGGGAAACAAAGATTTATGTTCACCGCCATAAACCTATCTATAATGAACACGGAACAATTACAGGTGTCTTTGTCTCTTCTGCAAATATTACTGCAAAAAAAATTGCTGAAAGGCACGCAGAACAAATTCAGAAAAGATTTAAAGCATTAGTTGAAAATTCACAAGATATTATTTCATTAACAGATAACGAAGGAAAAGTAATTTATGTAAGTCCTGCTTATGAAAAAATTACAGGATTGCAGATAAAAAATTTATTAGGTCGAAAGCATTATTCTAATAATTCACCTGATGGTATAAAAGAGGCTGATTTATTTTTAAAGAAAATTCAACAAAATCCAGGATTAAGTTTTCCACGAGTTCATAAACTTCTTAATAAAGATAAAAATTATATTTGGCTTGAAGGTGCAGTAACAAACCTTTTAGAAGATGAAAATATAAAAGCTATTGTTTCAAATTATCGTGATGTAACAAGTCGCATATTGTTAGAAATAGAGTTGGAAAAAGAACGTGAGAGTTATGTAAAATTATTTATGGAAGCACCATCTATTATTGGTGTTTTAAAAGGTCCTCATCATGTTATTCAATTAGCTAACCCTTTATGCGAACAAATTATTGGAAGGAAAAATATTATTGGTAAAGAAATAAGAGATGTAGTTCCAGAATTAGTTTCACAAGGATTTATTGCATTGCTAGATGGAGTATATAATACTGGGGAATCGTATTTGGCAAATGAAATGCTATTTAGAATCGATAAAAAACAAGATGGAAATTTAGTTGATGGATATTCTAATTTTTTATATCAAGCCTATAGAAATTCGAACGACGTAATAGAAGGAGTTTTCTTCTTTGCAAATGATGTAACGGAACAAGTGCTTTCAAGGAATATTATATTAAAAAGTGAAAAACGATTTAGAGCACTTGTTGAAAATAGTATGGATGCAATTGCGCTATTTGATGAGAAGTTTAATGTGTTATATAGTACCCCTTCTGCTGAAAGAATAACGGGGATTTCCATTGTAGAGCGTACTCAAAAAAGTTTAATTGAATCCATACATCCTAACGACATAGAGGTACTTAAATTCATTATGCAGGAATTACTAAACTCGCCCAATAAACCAATAAATGTATTATTTCGTAACAAGCATAAATTAGGTCATTATATTTGGCTGGAAGGCATTTCCGTAAATCTACTTCATGACGAAAATGTAAAAGCAATTGTTTTTAATTTTAGAGATGTAACTGAAAGAAAAAAAATAGAAGATCAACAATCATTATTTGTTTCGATCGTCAATTCTTCTGATGATGCAATTATAAGTAAGGATCTTATGGGCAACATCACCAGTTGGAATCAAGGCGCCGAAAAATTATTTGGTTATAAAGCTAATGAAGCAATCGGAAACCCTATTTCATTTTTATTGCCAACCGAGTTATCAAATTCAGACCAAATAATTTTAGAAAAAATTCGGCAGATAGAATTCATAGATCATTACGAAACAAAACGAAAAAGAAAAGATAATAGTATTGTAGAAATATCTATTACTGCTTCTCCAGTAAGAAATAAAGACGGAAAAATAATTGGAACTTCAAAAATAGCAAGAGATATTTCATATCGAAAACAAAACGAAATAATGCTAAGTAGGCTTAATGAGCAGATAGTTAAAAGGGCAGAAGAACTCGCTATCTCCAATGCAGAATTAGAACAATTTGCTTATGTTGCTTCTCATGATCTCCAAGAGCCCCTACGTATGATAACAAGTTTTCTTACTCAGATTGAAAATAAGTATAATGATAAGTTAGATGATAGAGGAAGACAATACATACATTTTGCTGTTGATGGTGCAATAAGAATGCGAAAAATAATTCTTGATTTATTAGAGTTTTCAAAAATTGGAAAAGTTGATTACCGTATTGAGAAAATTGATTTAAATAAATTGGTTAATGAAATTATTCAACTAAATAGAACCATTATCAATGAAAAGGAGGCTGATATTTTTTTTCAAGATCTGGGTATTGTTTATTGTTCAAAAACACCGCTTCAGCAAGTATTGCAAAATCTTATTACTAATGCATTAAAATACCAAAAAGGAATTAATAAACCATTGGTAAAAATTAATGTAATAGAATTACAAGATTATTGGGAAATCTCAGTTGCAGATAATGGAATTGGAATTGAACCTCAGTTTTTCAAAAAGATTTTTGTGCTCTTTCAACGGCTTCATAATAAGGATGAATTTGCTGGAACGGGTATTGGCCTTGCTATAAGCAAAAAGATAATCGAAAATCATGGAGGTAAAATCTGGGTTGAATCAAAGTTAGGAGAAGGGAGTACTTTTTATTTTACTATCAAAAAACCTGAATAAAACATAATGAAACCAATAAACATTTTATTAGTCGAAGACAATGAAGGAGATATTTTACTAACCTCTGAAGCGCTGATGGAAGGAAAAGTGCAGATAACTTTAGCAGTAGTGAAAGATGGATGGGAAGCATTGATTTATTTAGAGAAACGCGCTCAGTATAAAAATGTGGAAACCCCAGATTTAATATTATTGGATGTGAATCTTCCTAAAATGAATGGACATGAACTTTTAAAGAATATAAAGTCAAATGAGAATTTAAAGCAAATACCTGTTATTATTCTCACTACTTCGACATCTGAAACAGATGTCCTACTGTCCTATAAAAATCATGCGAATTGTTACATCTCTAAACCTGTAGATGTAAATGATTTTTTAAAGGTGGTAGCATCTATTGAAAATTTCTGGATAACAGTTGTTCGACTTCCCACACAATGATTATTGATAGAATCTAATTTAATATAACTGTTTTAATATATAAAGTTTAATAAAGATTACTATGCACGTTGCTTTTAATGAAATAAAAGTTTTATCAATTGAAGATAATGAAGGAGATACACTACTTATTGATGACTATCTAAAGGAAGAATTTGTTGACCCCAAAATAATTTTTGTGAAATCCTTTGCAGAAGCCAAATTGCAATTTGGTAAACAAGATAATTTCGACATAATATTATTAGATCTTTCTCTTCCCGATTATGATAGGAAGTCACTTGTGGAAAATATTATTGACAATGCTGGAAATACTCCTGTCATTATTTTGACGGGATATGCTGATCGTGAATTTGGTGTGCAAACTCTTTCATTGGGTGTTTCAGATTACTTGTTTAAAGATAGATTAACAGCTGCACAATTATTTAAAAGTATCGTATATAGTATTGAGAGGAAAAAAAATATTATTTCCTTAAAAGAAAAGAATGACCTACTTAGTAAATTAACTAATACCGTTCCAATCGTTATCTATCAATTTGAAATTTCTGTGGATGGAAAAATGACTTTCCCATTCATTAGCGAAGCAATTAAAAAATTGACCCAAAATGTTAACATCGAAGATTTAAAAAATGATGCCACATTAATCTTTGCTAATGTTCACCATGATGATCTAATTAAATTTTTGGAATCAATAGTTGAATCTAAAGTAAATTTGACGGAATGGGCCGTAGAGTTTAGAATATTGAAAGAAAATAATGAAATAATATGGGTTAAAGGAATTTCTCAACCCGAATTAAAAGAAAATGGTACAGTCGTTTGGTACGGATTTTTAGAAGATATTACAGCAGTCAAGACTTCCGCCGAACAACTCTTAATGAAAAATAATGAATTGCAAAAGACGAATGAAGAGTTAGACAGGTTCGTATATAGCGCTTCACATGATTTACGATCACCATTAGCCTCAATTTTGGGAATAGTAAATATTGCGGAATTAAGCGATACTAAATTAGAACTAAATGATGCGTTAGGTAGAATCAAGAGTAATGTAAAAAGATTGGATGATTTTATTCAAGATATTTTAAATTACTCAAAGAATTCACGGGTAAAGGTTGAAAACGAATTACTGAACTGGAAGTTATTAGTTGAAGAAACAATAGATCAACTAAACTTTATGGTGGAAGCTTCAAAAATTTCAATAGAAATGGAAATAAATGATGGTTTTTCTTTCTATGGTGATGAAATAAGATTGAAAATAATTTTAAGTAACTTAATAGCAAATGCAATAAAATATCAGCAACCTGAAAAGAAGAATAAGAGAGTTTCCATTAAAGTAAATGTACAACCAGATATTGTTGAAATTATTATTGAGGACAATGGAATAGGAATAGATAGTAAATACAAAGACAGAATTTTCGATATGTTTTTTAGAGCATCGAAAGGTTCAACAGGAACGGGAATTGGATTGTATATTGTTAAAGAAGCCATATCAAAATTAAATGGCACCATTCAACTAGAAACAGAAGTTAATACGGGAAGTCGATTCGCAATAACGATCCCTAATAAATTAATTGCATGATAGATGTTAAAAACGTATTGATTATTGATGATAATCCTGACGATGCCTTTATAAGTTCAGTTTTGTTTAGGAAAGGATTTCCATCGACGAAGAATTCCTATTTTGTTATTTCAAAAACAAACCTGCGTTTGTATCTTCAATAATTTGTGCAACCTGCCCAACTTCATTCGGATTAATTACTTTGAAAAGAGTTTGTTTTTGAATACCATCCCAAATTTTATGTTCTGGTGTCTCTATTTTTAAAGGTTCTTCTGCAATTAGAAAAAACTTGTTTTTTAATATGTCCTTCTTGTTTTCAAGAGATAAGTAAGTAATAAGGTTGGAGAAATGACTTATTTGTGTATCTAATGTTTGTGAACTTTTTGAAAAGTCTAAAGATTTTGCACCAACAAACGCACCATTTAAACCAATACAATCAATTTCAATATGGAAGAAGAGAGAAGGCATTATCTTATTATCAAACTTCACATGAGTATGAACTTTATCTTTTACTCTTTTTATTAGCTTATTTTCAATTGTAGAATTAAATTTATCTTTCTTTGAAGTAGATTTTGATAAATCTGCTGGCAATTTATCTATTAATAATTCGAAAAGTTTCAAAAATTTTTCTGGTGTAACGTCATCTGCGATAAAAGAAGGTGTACTAAATTGTAATAATCCATTGCAATACTTACTTAAATATGAAAAATACTCGGAATTCAACAAAATTGGCATTTCGATTAATTTACCCTTTTGTTGTTTTAATTGAGTATTAACCGCATTTACAGTTGATTCCAATTGCTTTACCAGAAAGTCGATAATATCAGAATTACTACTTAGTAGATGTTTAACATTACGTTTTCTGTCTTCTGAAAAAAGTAACCGAATTCCGTTTTTATCTTGCAATAATAGCCCAATCGATAGGTTATCACCTGCCGATGGATTTAGTGCAATTTTGATTAAACTATAAAACGTTTTCATTTTTATTTTATTCTCACTAAAAACTCATTGAAGACTTGCTTATTCCTTTCCTTATCAAACAGAAAGTTACGCATTATATTTTGTAAACGTAAATCAAAACCTAAAGGTTTAGGTATTTTATCACATATTTCATCGAAATATCTTTCACACTTCTCTATACAAAAGTAGAAATAATTCCTTGTTCCTGGCAGCCATGACTTCCCATTAATTATTTTTCGCTTAACTATTTGACCAAGAGGAGTTAAAATAATTGAATCATTATAACTTGAACTTACATGAATTGGATTTAATTCTTCATGATTTAAGGTACTAAAAGTATAGGCATGGTCAATTGCCATAATGGTTAGTCTTCCTTCTTCTGTAGAAAAGATAATATTATTGTTAGTGGGTTTTCGATCATCGTTCTCAACCCAAATATCAAATAGACCAAGTAAAAGTATGTCTTGGGGATTATAAATTTTACGATAATCTACCATTTTTGGGACCCGCATGAATTCATTCATATCAACAGAATTTTCGATCCATTTGGAGCCAAACGCTATTCGTTCGAAATATCGCTTTCTATTTGAAATACTTAAATTACTTGGTAAAATATTGGGGTCAATTTTAATGGCAGCAATTTCAGGAGTAGGGATTTGCCATAATTTAAGCAAATAATGACAAAAGAATTCATTGATTAAACAAGTACATGGGTTTTGGCTTTGCGCTGATTTAACAACATAATTTGAATAATCTTCAGCAATAACAAGCAAAGGACTATGCCCCTCAGTTGGGATCTCTTTTACTATATTTATTGCCTTAAGATGATTTAGTTGTTCAATCATTAAATACTTTTCTTCCTCAATTTATATTCAATTCGGTATTGATTCTTTTCCTCTTACCAATACTCAACTCTTTTATAAAACTTGCTGCAATTTATATTATATAATTGACTAAAACTATTTTGCTCATTTTAGATCATCAACTCTTACCACTTAACGATGCCATTATTTCTCTAAAACTTGCAAGACCCGCCTCTAGGTTTTCAATTAAACCATTTGCCAATACATCAGGATCGGGAAGGTTATCGAAATCAGCAAGTGACTTATCTTTTAACCAAGTTATATCTAAACTTGTTTTATCAGGAGCAATGATTTCATCATAAGTAAATTTTCGCCAACGCCATTCAGGATTTTTTTAGTGTTAAATGTTTCTTTGCGTTTGTGTCGGTTTGTTGGATTGTAGAAAGGAATGGAAGTTCCAGACCCAAAAACATTATTCATCCTTTTCTTTTTTTAAATCTTCAAACACATGGTTTATTTGCCTATAAATCGTTAATAGCGCCTAGTAGATTTGCAATTGCAGTAAATTAAACCCAACACACTTCGTTAAAAGTACAAAAGTTCTCTCGACAACAAAAATTTCATAGAAAGTATTCCTATTAGGTAAATGTGCCATTCGTGATAGTTTACTTTTCATTTTTTGTTGTTTCGCCTATTTCGTCTGCCATTTGCTTGTCAATTACTTTGGTTACTCTAATTATATCTACCTCTGCTTCATTGATTTTTTTTCCCTTTTAGAACTCTCTCTTTGCTGAAAGTGTCCTACAAAAATTCAAACTCATTTAGGTAATCATTAAAAGTTAGATACTTGATTCTTGCAACATATGCTTTGTCTGTAGCTAGAGGTTTCTTGGTACAATTATAAATTGCAAACTCTTCAAAATCAGTGATGATACTAATTGGTAATTTTGAACTCCATCCATATCTACGAACTTGATAGGCAGGTAGTATGTCAACTTTAACCGCAATACTCGGTTTTTTTGCTTCAACAAAGAAAAGTCTCTTTCCACCAACCAATCGAAAAGAATAGTCAGGTGCTTTGGTTGCTTTTCCAACTTTAACCTTGGCTTCATGAATAACTTCTCGGTATGCTTCTGCATACCCGTTATGGTTATCCATATCCCAACCTAACGCTTTGAAAAAGGGATCAATAAAATCCCGTCTAGTTTGAGTTTCGTTGTAGTCACTTTTTTTGTAAGAATCATATTGCTCAGTAAATCGTTCTACAAGAATTGCGATTTCATTGTATCCCTCCTCTTTATGCGTCATTTTCGTATATAATTCTCGTTCTAAATTGCAATAAATAAAAGTATACTTTTTACTCTATTATCAGCAATAAATAGAAACAGAAGTGTTAGATTGTAACTGTAAAATAACAAAGTCCATTTTTTTTAATAAAAAGCTACTGCCTTAAGGAGATGGGGCATATTTATTTTCTTCTAAAAGTTTTAGAGTAGGATAACTTCAATACAATATACTTTGCCAATTTTAAATATATTTCAAATTGTTCTAGACACAAGGTTAAAATTTTCTAACTGCACGCACTCTTCCAAAAGTGTTTTTAGCACCATTTCCAGAACTTGAATAATGGAAATTTTGCATCCAAATACCATTATTGGTTGTCTCCGTAGAACTAATATAACCAATATTGAAGCCTGCTTGAAATCCATTTACATCTCCTAATATTTCATTTATTATATACGCAGCTATATTACATTGACTTAATTCCCATATTGAAGGTAAATACCAGTTATTGTATCCTGAAGAAGAATAACTATCACATAGCAAAGCAGCGCTTGAGACATGTCCTGATTGGTTTAATATTGAAGTTGTATTGGTCTGTCCATCTCTAAAACTTTCTGCTGATAGACCTATTTGCGATGAAACATTACTATAATTTGAAGAGACAGAAACATCCGTTAATGATGCAATTAAACCATGTTCAATACCACTCACTTTCCAAACAAAAACTATTATACCTCCTTGATAAAGTTCACCAATGTAATGTGTAAAACCATTAGTACTTGCAGCTGAAAATAAAGAATAAGGAACACTTAATAATTCTGTTGTTCCAGAAATACTATAATTCGCTCCTCCATTTGGATCTGTTTCCGTTTTAATAAAATAAGGTCCTGCCGCCCAATTTATATTTGAAAATGTTCCTGTAATTACTGTTCCACTTCCAATTTCTAAGGTTGCCAATCCATTTGTATTTGTAGCTAAAGTTTGCGTTTCTACATATACTGATGTCCCAAGTGCAGATCCTTGAATAATGCTAATTCGCATTCCTATTGGTGAAGAAGTAACTAATGTGTTACTAATATTACGAATTACCGCTTGATAACTCATTTTCTGTGGTGCTTGAGAAAACACATTTATGGTCATTAGAAATGCTACTAAAATTGTAATTACATTTTTCATCATTAGTTAATTTTATTTATTTTAAATGATTTCACTTCCCTATTATTGCTAAATACTTTTAAAAAATAGATAGCAGTTTTAAAGTTTGTCATAGAAATTAATGATTCATTATCTTTGACTTTCTTACTAACCAGTATTTTTCCATTATTGTCATAAAGTCTATATATCAAATTTTCATTAACATAATTATTACTCTTCAATATTAAGTAATTAGTTGTTGGATTTGGATAAGTTGAAATATTTAGAAATATTTCATTAGAGGTTTCCATCCCCAACACAACCGAAATTTCATAAGGCTGTTGTACTCCTGGCGAAACAGAAACACCTGTTCCTGTAATAGTTGCATTTATAATTTGTCCGTAGGAATAACTTACAGTACCTCCAGTACCAAATGCATTTCCACCAGTGGCAGTTGTTGCCTCTTGTGCTTTTAGCCTAGACCAGCAAAAACAAACTGATAGTAAAAGACAGAGTTTAATTATTATTTGCTTCATTTAGATTATTCTGAACCATATGATTAGTTAAAGTTAGTTTAATATTTTAAATAAATATTATGAGGTAATAGATAACATAAAACAATTTTTATTAATGATTTGTAGAACCAAAATAGCATTTTATAATAGTTCATTAAATACACAAATGTCTCCACAACCCTTCTCTATATTATTTTTCAAAAAAGAAGCAACAATACTGCTTTCTCAAAAAACTTTCAAAATACTTTGTAATCTTTAAATTTTCAAACAAAACTAAGGTAAAAATAATAAAAAAACATATTAGTTTTATGTACCAAAAGAGATTATCCGAGATTTTGTGGAGATACCTTGAGGTGTTTGCCGAAAAACTCTATAACGTTGGCTAAGAATGCAGAGATTGTATGGTAAAATTCAGATTTGCGATATCATCGACGGAAATACGCATTGAACAACAAGCTTCCGAAGCATTAGAATTCTTATCAAATTCAACTCATAACAAGAGTAGTTTGCCGGAAATTATATTGTTAGATATAAATATGCCATTGATGGATGGTTTTGAGTTCTTAAAAGAATTCGAGAAGCTTGATAACGATATCAAGTTGAAGTGTAAAATTTTTATGTTAACTTCTTCAAACAATGAACAGGATAAGGAAAGAGCCTTTAAAAGTGAATATGTAATTGGCTATATTCTCAAGCCATTAAATTTAACAAATATTAAAAATCAATTTAATAAAGAATGATTTAGATATAGATTAATATTCTGTATTAAATTATGAAAGTATTTCTGATAAAATATCATGCGATTTAATTCGTATTCCCTGTGTATGATGCAACTCATAATATCCTACAAGGGCTTCTAATAATTGTTTCCTTTCTATCCCACTTAAACGAATTGCTGCTGAATCCTCCAATGAAACGGTAAGTAAAGTATCAAATTTTTCAGACAATAAAATTGATAAGAAGTAAGGATGTATTGGTTTTGTTTCTTGAAAAACTCCTTCTTGTAAATCAAAGTAGGGCGTTACTTTATCATATCTACCATTAGGATAAAAACCAAGATATCGTGATATGGAAAGCATAAAACTTAAATGAAAACTACTAACAGTTTCATGATGGACATCCATCATTTGAACAGCATGATCTATAAAGTGAAACAATTCAGGATTAGTTTCTTCTTCTTTAATGCTACGATATAATAACTCACCCAGAAAAATCGCCATCGCCGTTTTAATAGTGTCATACGGGATATTTTTAAACATTGGCGATGCCTCTACCGCTGAAACTCTATGAAGTCCGCCTGGCTTTTTAAAATACGCCACAATTTCAATAAGCGATAGTGGTTGAAACAGATTATGTGCAAAGCGTGCTTTTTGTTTTCTTACTCCATTTATCAAAAATGATTGTAACCCTTTTGATTCCGTATATACTTTGGCGATTATACTTGCTTCAGCGTATTCCGTAACATGTAAAACAACACCTCTTGTTTTTTCAATCATTACTATTTACCTATTTTTTGATACAGAAATTATTTTTTAAAGTAAAAAATTCAGAAGATCTTGCCCTATATCAATACGATAATATTCGTAATCATAGTGAATGATTTTAGCAGCAGCATACGATTGCGCCAACGCTTCTTCTAGTGTGTCAGCAAGTGAGGTGAGCGCAAGAACCCTCCCTCCATTGGTAACAATTGAACCTTCTATGAATGCTGTTCCTGAATGAAATATATAAGTATTTAATGTCTTATCAAGACCCGTAATTGGAAACCCTTTATCAAAATTACCAGGATATCCCCCGGAAACCATCACAATTGTTGCAGCACTTCTGGGATCAATTTTTAAAGTGATGGTATCTAATTTTTCATCTGCTACTGCTTGTAACAATTCTACTAAATCATTTTTAATTCTTGGAATTACTGCTTCTGTTTCTGGATCACCCATTCTGCAATTGTATTCAATCATAGATGGATTTCCATTGTCATTCATCAAGCCTAGAAAAATAAATCCTTTGTATACAATATTTTCTTTTTTTAATCCTTCAATCGTTGGAATGATAATTTGCTCTTCCACTTTTTTGATAAATTCAGCATCTACAAATGGGACTGGTGATATTGCGCCCATGCCACCGGTATTAAGTCCTGTATCGCCATTACCAATGCGTTTATAATCTTTTGCTTCGGGTAAAATTTTATAATTCTCACCATCCGTTAAAACAAACATCGATACTTCAATGCCATTAAGAAACTCTTCAATAACAACCGTCTCACTTGCTTTACCAAATTTCTGATCAGTAAGCATCGATTTTAATTCTTCTTTCGCATGTGCTAAATTGGAGGAAATAATAACTCCCTTACCAGCAGCTAAGCCATCAGCCTTCAGTACATAAGGTGCGTGAATACTTTCTAAAAATTTAGTTCCTTCTTCTAACTCTTTTACTGTAAAACTTTGATATGCTGCCGTTGGAATTCCATGTCTGATCATGAATTCTTTGCTAAAAGCCTTACTTCCTTCTAAACGAGCTCCAGCAGCAGATGGGCCAATGATTGCAACTGTTTTTAATTGTACATCATCCATAAAAAAATCTACAATGCCATTTACTAATGGATCTTCAGGTCCAACTACTACCATTGCAATTTGTTCCTTTAAAACAAGTTCTTTTATAGCAGAAAAATCATTGGGAAGAATGTTAATATTAATGCCACATTTTGAAGTTCCTGGATTACCAGGTGCGATAAATAATTGAGAACACAAATTGCTTTTTTTTATCGCGCTAGCGAAAGCATGTTCACGACCACCAGAGCCTAATAAAAGAATGCGCATAACTAATAATTTCTATCATGCAAAGTAACATATTCTATTTAAGAATGCATTACTTCTAGCTAATAATTATTATCAAAAAAATTCTAAAATAAAATTTCTTAGAATGTATGCTATATCAAATTTTGATTTTAATATTTTACAGGAGCCTTCATATTATAAAACATAAATGAATAAATATCAGTAAGCTCATCAATAGTTTTGCTTAATGGTTTACCAGCCCCATGACCCGCATTTATATCAACACGTATTAATACAGGAAGTGGCCCCAGTTGATGCGCTTGTAAAGTCGCAATATATTTAAACGAATGAGCAGGAACAACTCGATCATCATGATCCGCAGTGGTTACTAAGGTGGCAGGATAAACACGAGTTGAAATATTATGCAATGGGGAATAACTAAGTAAATTCTTCAAATTTGCCAAGCTATCGCTAGACCCATATTCAACAACCCAACCCCATCCTATAGTAAATTTGTGATAACGTAACATGTCCATCACGCCTACGGATGGAAATGCCACTTTAAATAAATCGGGACGCTGGTTGATAACTGCTGCCACTAATAATCCTCCGTTGGATCCACCTTGAATAGCAAGAAAATCGGGAGATGTAAATTTCTCGTTGACGAGGTATTGTCCTGCTGCAATAAAATCGTCAAAAACATTTTGCTTTTTCAATTGCATTCCTGCCTTGTGCCAAGTTTCACCGTATTCACCTCCACCTCGAATATTCGCTACTGCGAAAATTCCGCCATTTTCAAGTAAGACAATTCGTGATGCAGAGAAAGTAGGATTCATATTTACATTGAAGCCCCCATAACCATAAAGTAATGTAGGGTTCATTCCATTTTTCTTTAACCCCTTTTTATAAATAATAAACATGGGAACTTTAGTACCATCCTTGCTAGAATAAAATACTTGTTCGGTAGTATAATCATCCGGATTAAATTTAATGGATGATTTTTTAAAAAGAATTACTCGGTGATTATCGATATGATATCTAAAAATTGTTGCAGGATAGGTGAAAGAAGTAAATGTAAAAAATACTTCACGATCCTTCTTCGTCCCAGCAAAACCTGTAGCCGTTCCGATGCCTGGAAGTTTAATTTCATCTTCTAATCCACCTTCAAAAGTATATTGATAAACATGTGAATTTACATCTTGCAAATAATTTAATAGGAGCCGATCACCGGTTGATGTTGCAGTTTCTAGAAGAAATTTTTTCTCTGGAATTATCACCCGTGCTTGTGTCATGAGAGGCTTATCGGGAACAAATAAATCAAGATCGAGAGTAATAATTTGATTGTTAGGAGCACCATTGTTTGTAGATACAAAAATACTACTGCCATAATTTTCAATAATACTATAGTTGTAATTAAATCCCTTGAATAATATTTTTAATTTGTCATTTGGTTTTGTAAGATCTTTAAATATTATCTGAGTTCCATAAGTACCCTCTAAAACATAGACAAATAAATATCGTTCATCTTCGGTAGTTTGCGTTCCGAAGTATCGAAGTGGATGGTCTTTGTCTTCATAAATTAATTTATCAGAATTCTGAGAAGTGTTTAATTGATGATACCAGATTTGATGATGCTCATTTTTTCCACTTAATACTGTAGCTTTTTCTGGTTCCTGATATCTGCTATAAAAAAAACCATCTTTATACCATGAGGCCCCCGAAAATTTTACCCATTTTAATTCATCTTTCAATTCTTTTCCAGTAGCCACTTCTTTCACATGAATTGTTTGCCAATCAGATCCCGATTTATTTATTCCATAAGCACAATATTTATCATCATTAGAAAAGCCTAACAATGTAATTGCAGATGTTCCATCTTTACTTAATTTATTAGCGTCAATAAAAACGGAAGGCGTTCCTTCTAGTCCCTTTTGAATAAAATATACCGGCTGATTTTGTAATCCATCATTTTTGGCATAGAGATAATATTCGCCGACTTTTGTAGGTTCAGCATATCTTTCATAATTTATTAATTCTGATAAGCGATCATGAATTTTTGATCGGTATGCGATTTTATTTAAATAATCAAATGTTGTTTTATTCTCGCTTTCTACCCATGATTTTACATCTGCCGCAGAGTCGTTTTCAAGCCATCGATAAGGATCTTGAATAATGGTTCCATGGTAATTATCTTCCTGCTTTACTTTTTTTGTTACTGGATATTTCACTAGCGATGTTTGTGATTTAATATAATGATTAATAAGTAGAAAAAATAAAATGCTTCCAATTAATTTTATATTCATTTTGTTATATTTAATTGCTGATAGAATGGAGAAATAATTTTACTTGAACTTTAAATCTTGTTCGGAAATTTCAAAATGGGATTTTATTTCTCCTTTTTTATCAAGACAAAGCATCTTTAATTTGCGCTTATTTTCTTCACCACTAATGCTTATAATCGTAAAATTATTTTCCATAACAAGTGTTTTAGGAATTCGTGATGGATTATTGAATTCTTGTTTTCCTGTTAAGTCGTAAGGCTTTGATGTTAATGCAGAAGTACAAATATCGTATATCTTATAACCGCCTTTCGGTTGCCATCCGATCACCTCTGAAAAATGACGGTCACCAGTTAAAAACACTACGCCTTCAATTTTGTATGCAATAATAAAATTCATAAGCTCGCTAAATTCACAGGAATAATGACGCAAACATTCTTTTTCTGCATAAGGATTTAATACTTCATTACCAACAGCAATAAATTTAAACGTGGCATGTGAACTTACTAAACTATTTTTGAGCCACGATAATTGCCTTCTGCCAAAAAATTCTTTCTCACAATTTGGCTTTCCTGCAATGGAATCTTTTAATTCATTTGGTGAACGATGACTTCTATCATCCGTAAGAAAATATTCGCAATCGCTCCAAGTAAATTTACTATACGTTCCTTCGTTATCGGATCCACCAAAAGATTTATTTCCCCAATACTCTTTAAATAATTGTATTGATGCATCTTTTAATTCAAATGTTTCATTACCATCATTTGGTCCAAAATCATGATCATCCCAAATTGCAAAATTGGGTCGACTAGCAAACAATTCTTCCATTTCTGGTGTTCTACGTTGAAATGAATAACGATACTGCATTCCTGCAACCGAACTATAATCCGCCTCGCGGTAATATAAATTGTCACCAAGCCATAACATGAAATCGCTTGAAATATTAGCAATTGTTTTAAAGATTGTTGGATCTTGCCCGTAAGGCTCACCAGGACGATCGTATTTGCTATCATTGATATAGGCACATGAGCCAGCACTAAATGAAAAGTCAGGAGCCGCTTTACGATATTCCCAAATATCTTTTGTTTGAAAATAGTGTGGCTGTAAAAAAGGAACTGCTTTTCCGTTTAAGATTATTTCATATTGATACTTCGTATTTAATTTAAGTTTTACTAATTCAAAACGAATTGGATTATATGGCTTTCCTAATTTCCCTTCGTAATCGAATTCATAAAAATATTCAGTATTATCAATTTCCCAATAACGAATAGTTGCTGATCTCACTTCTTGATTTACTTCGCACCAAATCAATGCAGATCGATGTTCTACATAACCCAGCATTGGTCCCGAAATAAATTGAGGATCTTGAGCGAAGAGATGTAGTGATGAAATAGTAAGTGAGAGAATAATTAGGATCTTTTTCATAAACGGCAATCATTTTTATATTTGCTTTATCTGGTTGATAAATTTAGACTGGGTGAAGATAAACGATATTTGAAAATTCTTTAACTTCGTAATAACTGATTTAACCTTATATGCAACTTCTTACGAAAATATTTATACTTCTTTTTCTCTCTATAACTGTATCTGCTCAAACATTTAACGGCTTTGGAGGTGCAATACCCGACGATGGAACGAGTATTCAATTCCCAATTACACTTAGTGGCTTGCCGCTTTCTGCACTTGATACTAGTTATGGTGTCGAATCCGTTTGCATTAATCTCACGCATACTTATGATTCAGATCTTGATATTTGGTTAATCTGTCCTGATAACTCATTTATCGAATTGAGTACTGGCAATGGCGGAGGTGGTCAAAACTATACAAATACCTGCTTTAAGGATACTGCGATTTCTTTTATTTCTTCTGGAACTGCTCCCTTTACAGGTGATTATATTCCCGAAAGTTTTTTATATCATGCAAATAATGGACAAAATCCAAATGGTGATTGGAAGTTGTTAATTCATGATACGTATCCATTTAGTGACGCTGGTAATTTAATTTCGTGGAGTATTACTTTTGGAAATCATCCTGCGCATCCTCTTGTTTTTACCTCCTCAAATCTTCCTATACTTAAAATAAATACCAACGGACAAAGTATAGGCGATACTCTTAAAATATTTTGTAGCATGAAAATTATCGATAATGGTAATGGAATTCGTAATTATGTTACCGATAGTGTTTTTACTTTCAACGACTCAATAGGAATTGCAATTCGTGGATCTAGTTCACAAACATTTCCTAAAAAATCTTTTTCTGTAGAAACGATTGATAGCACTGGTGTATCAAAAAATGTTTCATTGTTAAGAATGCCATCTGAGAATGATTGGATTCTAAACGCAAGTTATACTGATAAAACTTTTATGAGAAATGTTTTAACCTGTCAGCTTGCACGCGAGATGGGAAATTATGGAAGCCGAACGCGATTTGTCGAACTGATTGTGAATGATCAGTATCAAGGTATTTATGTATTCATGGAAAAAATTAAACGTGATGCAAACAGAGTGAACATTTCTAAAATGACAACAGCGGATACAACTGGTGATGCATTAACTGGAGGGTACATTTTAAAGATTGATAAATTTACAGGTACAGGTGGTATTGGTTGGACTACATTATATCCACCAACAAGTGGTGGCGCAATACCGTTTATTCAATATGATTATCCTAAGGCAACTGATATTCTTCCTGTACAAGAAAATTATATTCATACTTATGTTGATAGCTTTGAAAATGTACTCGTAAGTTCTCAATTTGCAGATCCTGTAAATGGTTATGCGAAATATTTAGATGTAAGTTCAGCAATTGATTATTTTCTGATCAATGAATTATCGAAAAATGTAGATGGATATCGATTAAGTTCTTATTTATACAAGAAAAAAGATTCGAAAGGAGGAAAACTACATGTAGGACCCGTTTGGGATTATGATATTGCATGGGGAAATGCAAATTATTATAATGGTAATATAACATCTGGTTGGGCTTATCAATTTAATTTCATAAACGATCCATTTCAACCTCCTTTTTGGTGGAGTCGTTTATTACAAGACACAACTTATAGCAACGCTGTTCGATGCAGATGGGAAAGTTTAAGAACTACCATTTTATCAACGACAAATTTATTTGCTAAAGTTGATTCTATGGCGCTAGAATTAAATGAAAGCCAGCAACGCAATTTTACTATCTGGCCAATACTCGGACAATATATATGGCCTAATCCAACACCATTGCCCCCAGATTATCCTGGAGTTGTTACAGAAATGAAAAATTGGATCAGCAATCGAACTTCATGGTTAGATGCTAACATACCAGGAGTTTGTAGAACAACTGGAATCAATGAAAATAACGAAACAATTTTAAATACTTCTCCTAATCCAATTAGTGATGAGTTGAAAATTACATTCTCTAATTCATATAGAGGAAATATTAATTTGCAAATTTTTAATACACTTGGTGAAGAATTACTTCAATCGAGCATGTCAAAATCACAACAAGTATTTAATCAAAAAATAAATTTAGCACAACTTAAAGCAGGTGTGTATTTTGTAAAAATAAATAATGGTACAAATGTTAGTACAAAAAAAATAATTAAGCAGTAAAATATATTTTAACCAACCACCTTTTTTAAAAACCATTCTCATGAAAAAAACAGGTGCAATTTTTATTATCTCATTTATTTGCTTTAACAAATTAGCAATGGCATAAGTGCCTAGCTGGGTAGAGGCAAAGAGTATTGGAATAAATGGTGATGATTGAATAATAGTTATCTTTAAGGATGAACAAAAAAACACAATGATAAAAATATTGGATGTGTTAGATAATGAAATAAAAATTACCAACTTTTCGGGAAAACAACTTGTGATTGAAAAAGAAAAAAAGTGGAAATTTATTTTGTGCAATCAAGAGATCATAATAATAATTTAATAATAAGAAAATATTAATCCAATAAACCGCATTATATTATTGGAAATTATCATTGAAATAATTTCACTGTTTTGTATATCGATAAATTTTTTCTACATAAAAATAAAAAATTATTTACTGATACATTCATCTGAAAACTGAAAATTTATATTTTCATCATAATTTATTAAGATCGAAATTATACCAATTGAGTTTATAATTTGTTCAAAAATATGTAGTAATTTTTTATCACAACGATTTTCAAAAATCATCATATTTCCTGCCCAACTATGTTTTTAAAGAAGCATTGGCGAGATAACAGTTATATTGAATTAAATTATGGATATATTGGGTATTTAAACGAGTACCCAATGAACCTATTCGAAAATATGAAACTGAGATTCATCAAATAACATTTATTACATCTATAAAAGCGAAAAACAAATAAAAAATTGATCTTTTATTGAAAATATAATTTTTGTTTAACTTCCTTTGTTATTTTCGTATAATTATTGATTAATTCTTCTTCTTAAAAATGTTACGACAAGGTCTTCATCAGAAATTATTACAAAAGCTGTCACCACAACAGATACAGCTAATGAAACTCTTACAAGTTCCAACTGCTGCGTTAGAACAACGTATCAAAGAAGAGCTTGAAATTAACCCAGCATTAGAGGAAGGTACACCTGATGACATTGCAGAAGAGGAAGAAGAAGCGAATACTGAAGGTGAAGTAGCTGAAACGAACGAAGAAGAAACAGAAGAAGTTGATGAATATCAAGACGAACGTGAAGAAGACAGCATAAAAAAAGAAGATGACATAGACATTACCGACTATATTGAAGACGATGATGTTCCATATTATAAATTGAGTGCTAATAATACATCTGCTGATGATGAAAGATTTGAAACACCGATTACCATAAGTGTTTCATTTCAAGATACGATGTTAGCACAACTAGGATTATTGCCATTCGATAATCATCATTATTTGTTAGCACAACATCTTGTTGGAAGTTTAGATGATGATGGCTATTTACGTCGTGATTTAGATGCAATTGCTGATGATTTATCTTTCACACAAAACTTAGTTACAAACCCTGAAGAGTTAGAGTCAACCTTAAAGGTAATTCAAACATTGGATCCTCCTGGAATTGCTGCTCGTGATTTAAGAGAATGTTTGATGTTACAGTTAGAGCGAAAGAAGCAAGAGCAGCATCCTCATGATATTTCCTATCAGATTTTAAAGGATTTCATGGAAGAATTTTCGAAAAAACACTACGAAAAAATTCAACGAGCCCTTGATTTAAATGATGAGGAAATGAAAGAAGCTATAGAAGAGATCCTGTCTTTAAATCCTCGTCCTGGGGGTGGGTCGGCAGAAGATACTCGATCGTCACAGCAGATCATTCCTGATTTTATCATAACCGTTAGTGATGGGATTATTGAACTAAATTTAAATTCAAAAAATGATCCGGATTTAAGAATTAGTAAGTCATTTCAAGAGATGTTGCAATCGTATTCGAAAGACAAAAAAAATAAAGCTACCAAGGATGCCGTTGTTTTTATAAAACAAAAAATAGATGCTGCGAAATGGTTTATAGATGCTATTCGACAGAGACAACATACCTTACTAACCACGATGAGTGCGATTTTAAATTATCAGAAAGAATATTTTCAACAAGGTGATGAACGATTGTTGCGACCAATGATTTTAAAAGATATTGCTGAAATGGTTGGTCTTGATATTTCGACTGTGTCCCGTGTGGCAAATAGTAAATACGTTGAAACACCTTACGGAACATTTCTATTAAAATATTTTTTTTCTGAAGGTTTAACGACTGATAGTGGTGAAGAAGCATCAAGTAGAGAGATTAAAAAAATTCTATCAGATGCTATTTCTGGTGAAGAGAAAATGCATCCCCTTCCAGATGAAAAACTGATGGAGATTTTAAATAAACTAGGATATAATATAGCTCGACGAACGGTAGCAAAATACCGCGAACAAATGAATATTCCCGTTGCCCGTTTACGAAAAGAACTTTAACATTACTCCATTCAATTTATGATTACTAGTAAGCTAGCAAAACTTTTTTCGATTATTTTGCATCCATTATTGATGCCATTATATGCAACTTGGATCCTATTAAATACTGGATCCTACCTTAGCTTTTCAACATCACCAATACTTCAAAAATTTATATATTTCGTAGTATTTATTAGCACCACATTACTGCCTTCATTAGGTGTTTGGTTATTATTGAAAAATGGTAAGATAAACTCTTTAGAAATGCCCGAACGAAAAGAGAGAAATTCTCCATTTATTATTACACTTCTTTGTTATATCGCTTCAGTCTACTTGCTCTTTAATATGCCCATTGCACGCATTTTCGCATATATGGTTGGCGGCGGATTACTGGCTATCATTTGGGCCTTTATAATAAATCTTAAATGGAAAGTAAGCATCCACATGATGGGGATAGGAGGATTAATGGGATTAATGTTTGGTTATGCTTTACTATTTCATGTGAACATGATTTTCATTTTGATAATGATGGCTTCGTTAGCTGGAATTTTAGGTTGGGCACGTTTAAAACTTGAAGCGCACACTCCAGCACAAGTGTATGTAGGATTTGTTGGTGGTTTTTTTATTGAGTTGGCTTATATATGGTTTATTGTAAAAGAAATAATATTAAGTTCTATATAAAAAAAATAGGTCTGAATATCAGACCTATTTTTAATAAAAGCAGAAAATATTTTATCCCTTTATAATAACCAAATATTTACTTATACTCCAAAATTTCTCTGGTTCAAGAATTTTTATTGACGTGTATTTCCCTTCACTATTTTTCTCCATACTGAACGATCCACCAGGATGCGATGTCAACATTTTTGCATCTTTTGTATCTAATGGAATCGATAATGTTTGAGTGTAATCGATTTTTGTGAAGTCTTCGTTTTTAAATTTCGGTTCGAAATGTTGCGTCTTTCCCATTCCTAAAAATCCTCCAGAACTTGTGATAATGTTTTTGCTTTTCAAATCCTTCGAATCACTTATGATATAATATGCTGTATGCAATTTTGAAGTTTGGTCACTAATAGTTCCAGCCTGATTCGCTGTAACTGTATTCAAAGTATCCACAGTAGTTTTTAACTGCGCAACTTGAATATTTAACCCTTCCAATTTAGCATTTAAGTCTGCCAATTCTGCTTCCTTTTGTGTTAATTGGTCATTTAAATTAGAAATCGTTTTTGCTAAAGCCGAATTCTTACTATTGGTGCGTTTTAATTTTTTCGTAAGTTCAGCTATCTTTGAACGGTTCTCTTGAACAAGGGTATTAATGTCGCTTATATCTTGATTAATGCGTTCCTTTTTACTTAATGTAATTTCTCCTTGTTTGTCCATATTACCTTCAATCTTATTCTGCTTTCCAGAGATTGATTCAAGGTTGACTTGGATTTCATTATAGCTCGTTAAGAAATCACCAAGTACAGAATCTCGCATATCAGTTACTGCATGTAACGAATCTACCGTTCTATTTAATTGATCGACTTCTTCTTGTTTTGAGTTACATCCCACTGTCATCATGATGACCACAGGTATAGCAAACAGAATTTTTTTCATAATAACGCGATTAGGGTTTTATTAATAATATTTTAGAGTGATCAGCACTTATTTCTTTTAATTCAATATGTCTTAATAACGACCGAATTATAGGATACTTCAACGATCTCAAATATATACTATCAAACTAGTGCCAATCTGATTTCTAAATGAAATTGTTACTTAATATACCTAATCTGAGCAATCATGAGGTCAGTATTCCCCACTTTTAATTTAAAAGCAAATTTTTAAAACTATTCAAGGAATATATTTCCTCATATCATTTTAAAAGCATCTTGATGGGAGAAATCTTCTACTCAATCAATATAGGGTTTAGGCTATAAAAATGTAGTAATTTTTTATCCAGAGGAATTTAAAAAATCTTTAAAAAACAATTCCGAAGGAAAGGTTTTTTAAAGAAGTATTGGTGAATTAGATCACGTATATTGGATTAAATTATAGCTTAATATTAGGTATTGCTGCGCTTGCGATAAAGTAATTTAACTATTATCCTTCTTTATTTAGGCTGATAATAAAGTTAGTACCTTTTCCTAATTCTGATTTCACTTCTATAGTCCCATTATGAGAATGAATAATGTTATGGGTGGTAGCTAATCCAAGACCTACTCCATCTTGTTTTCCAGTAAAATATGGTTCAAAAAGGTGACCTAGATTCTCTTCGCTGATACCTGATCCGTTATCAATTATTTTTACAAAACATTTTTCAGCTTCAGAACTAGTTGTAATTTTCAATATTCCTCCCTCTTCTGACATTGCTTCAATTGCATTAACAATAATATTTAGCAATGCAATTTTCATAACATTTTTATCTAATGGAATATTGCATATCTGTTCCTCAAAAACGCATTCAACTTGAATATTTTTTAAGATAATACGATCCATAGCAAGATCCAATGTTTCCTTTACTAAACTATTTAAAGAAGTAGTGCTTTTATTAATTTCGGTAGGTTTCGATGACTGCAAAAGTTCACTAATAAGATCATTTATTCGTATGCTATTTCTCTTAATTATTTCGAAATATATTTTTAATTCTGGGTTATCAGTTTCGTATTCTATTTGCTCAACTGAAAGATTAATATTTGTTAGTGGATTTCTAACTTCATGTGCCAAGGTTCTTACAATAAGTCCTGTGATTGCTAATTTTTCGGCAATTATTAAATCTCTTTCTGCTTTTTTCCTTCTTGTAATATCATGAACAACCCCCTGATAATGTACTTTATCATATCCATCCATTTTTTGAATGCTTCCCGAAATGATACATTGTTTTATATTTCCCTCTTTATCCCTCAATTCAACTTCATAATTAGAAACAACTCCATAATTATTCAATATGGCTAAATAACTATCCAAATTTTCGGATTTTACGTAAAGATCTTTAGCATTCATGGTAATTAATTCTGCATGTGAATACCCAAAGATTCTTGATGCTGATTCATTTACAGTAACAAAATTTCCGTAATAATCTGTAACATAAATCATGTCTCTCGATCTTTCAAAAATGTTTCGATATCGAGCCTCACTAATTTTAAGTTCTTCTATTGATTTTTGTCGATTTAATGTATAACGTATACTTCTTTCTAATTTCTCCGAGTCAATAGCTGATTTTATTAAATAATCAGAAGCGCCAGCTTCCATTGCTTCAAGATCAATTTTATGATCATACTTACCCGTTAAAAATATTATTGGCGTAGTTATTCCTAAATGGGTAACCCTTTTTAATAAATCAACACCTGTTTGAACTCCAATTAAATAATCAAAAAATATCAGATCATATTTATGTTTTAATAATGATATTTCAGCTTCACGGAATGACGGAATCCATTCAATTGTAAATTGAAACCCTTCGATATCGTTTAGGAAATCTTTCAATATTAAAAAATCATCTTCATCATCATCTACAAATAGTATTTCTGTTACTTTATCTTTAAAGATCATGGTATTTAAAATTAATATTTAAGCGCTATTAAAATAAAGAAAACTTGAAAATATATAGAATTTAATCTAGCTACTTTAATCAATAATTGTTTATAATTTATTGATTTGTTATACTAAATGTCATAGCTTTTCATTTTATTGTATAATGTCTTCCTATCAATATACAATAATTTTGCAGCCTTACTTTTATTAAAATTTACTTGTTTCAATACTTTCATTATTAATTCGTATTCTGCTTCTGATGCAGCGACTTTTAGATTCAAACTTTCCTCTTTCTTTTCTGCTTGAATTTGGGTAATGATCGGAAGAATATTGGACTCCAACATTACTTCATGATTATTTTCTGGAAACTGCAATTTACTGAAATTAGCTATTTCAAAAGGTAATGCTTTTACTTGTATTTTATTTCCTTCTGAAAGTAAAGCCGATCGTTTGATCACATTCTTTAATTCCCGAAGATTACCATACCAAGGATATTTTTTAAAGATTTCTATAACCTCGTCTTCAAAATCAGTAATATTTCTTTTTAGTTCTTGATTCGCACTTTTCAAAAACAAATACGCATAAGTCATTATATCTTCGTCTCTTTCACGAAGCGGAGGAACATCTAAACTAAATTCATTAAAACGATGGAAAAGATCTTCTCTAAATTTTCCTTTCTTGTACGCATCAGCTAAATTTTCATTACTTGCAATTATTATTCTTACATCTAAACCAATTTCCTTTGTTCCACCAATCCGTTTCACTTTTCTTTCTTGTACAACTCTAAGTAAGGATGACTGTACTTCGTATGGAAGATTGGATACTTCATCAAGAAAAAGTGTGCCTCCATTGGCTAATTCAAAATGTCCAATTTTTGTATTCAATGCTCCAGTGAAAGAACCCTTTTCATGACCGAATAATTCACTTCCCGCGAGTTCTTTAGATATAGCACCACAATCCATAGCAATAAATGGGTGATTAGCTCGTGGACTTTTCATGTGAATTGTTTGCGCTACTGCTTCTTTTCCAGCGCCACTTTCGCCATATATAATTACGCTATAATTTGTAGGTGCTACCAATTCTATTTGGTTAACGAGTGACTTCGACTGTGGGCTATTTCCAAAAGTATAATTCTCTTTGATAGAGCTTTTTTTTATTCTCGTGGAATTCTCTTTATTCTCCACATTATCACTGTTAAGTGCTTTGCGAATCGTAAGTAAAATTTCGTCAGGGAATAATGGTTTAGTTACATAATCAAGTGCCCCCATCTTCATAACATTGACTGCTACACGTATATCAGAGTAACCTGTAATCATGATAAATGGCAAATCAGGATTTGCATCCTTTACTCTTTTTAGTACTTCAAATCCATCTAGATCACCTAATCTAAAATCACACAGAATTAAATCTAATTTTTCATCCAATGCAGTTGCAATTCCTTGTTTCCCATTATATGCTAAAAGTATAGTAAACCCGTGCTTGGTTAAGAAACGTTTTAAAAGTTGGCAAATGTCATGGTCATCTTCGATGATAAGAATTTTTTGGCTCATATTAAGTGGATATATTAAAATACTAGAGCAATAACCTTACTAATCTAAACTTAGGCAAATTTCACTCAATATAGCAATAAAAATTTATTAAACGGGTATTTTATTCCTCATATTGTAGAGAATATAATTAGATTCGTAAGATTTGAGCAATATTTTGACCTACTTTATTCAAGTAATTCCTTCTATAGAAACGAAATTCCTCAAACTGGGTTCTTTATTCCGTACCACTAGTTCTATAGTTCTCGAAAAAATTTGTTTATCCCTTTTGCTCTTTTAGACCATTAGCACAATCTGAATATTAAAACCAGATTTTTAACAAATATGCACTTATGTACCGTTTCCAAAGCATTGATAATATGCTAACGAATTCAATTTGATTTCGCTAGTCGCATTTGTTAAAGGAGAATTACTATAAAATGTGTATAATTTATTACGGAAATTTAAATAAGATAACCCAATTTGGGGATAACTATTCCAAAAAAACATTAACTCTCCATATTAACAAACTTTTTAATATACTAAATGTACTGGCATATCTTTTTTAAATCTATTAAACAATTAAAATCATATTACGATGGAACATAATAAAAATCACAAAAGCGAAAGTGAGTTGCCCTTAAAAACAGCTCTAGATGGAAATTCCAAAAAAGAAATAGATCCAAAAAATCCTAATGCTAAAAATGAAAAAACAGACGATGAAACAAATGATAAATCTTCTGATAACTTTCCAGAAAAAAAGCCATTGGTAATCGATGAAAAAATAGTACCACCATCAGGTAACCAAGAACAAAAATCAACAGAATCTATTTCAAATTCTTCAGAAAACATTACATTTTAAAGAGAAAAAATTAAACTTCAATAGATTTCAGATAAGTATCTTGAAGTTATTACTCTTATCTGCATTGATTTGATAACTAAAAATTAGCAAATTAATATAATTCCATAACGGAAGATGTTAAAACGTCTTCCGTTTATTTCGCAATATAAAACAAATGTAAACATGAAAAAACCTAAAAAAAAAGTATTTATTACAGGTGGGTTATCTGGAATAGTATATGCGAGCGCTCTTGCTTAATTTAAAAGTCTTGTTTTTTTGCCAATACTTTTTTAAAATATAGTTTCGTTAGCAAGGCTCTGCCAAGATTTTTTTAAATAGACTCGATAAAATATTATTTCGTATTTATTGACTAAGTAATTTATACCTTTGGTTTAAACTATCATACTTTGATAATTTTTCTATCCTAAAAAATTTGAAAACAACTTCCAACTTTAAAACGTATTATTTAACTACGAATTATCTATTGCACAAGAAATTGCAAATTCTAATTATAGTAAGATGCTGGTTTGTAAAGAATTTAATTTGACACAAAAAAGGCAAGCACAATGGAACGATTCCATTAAAAATGCTCAATAAGATTTAGAAGGGTGACATTTTTTTTAAATAGGACGATGTATGTGATAATATGACACTATTTATAACAAGGAGTAGTTTAAGATCAATTGTTTAACATCTATTTAATTTTTTTCTTGGTGACGATATACTCTGGGACTCATTACCCAAATTGAAAGAAAATCTTTAATTCTTAGTTAGGAATAATTAATCCTCATTTTTGATTACTTTTAGCCTAGATTTAACTAATTGATAGGGTGATTAGATCTTTCTAAAATAAAATTTGTGTTTGAATTTGAAATAATTTCTAGATTTTAATTTTAGAATAAGTAATTACTTATTCTAAAATTAAAAAGTGTGTTTAATCAAATAAAACCATTGACATGGTGTGCCAAATTTTTCATGAGAAGTCTTTCACACTAGATAGCTAAAATAAGATGAATATGCGAATATTAAAGATTTTATTTGCTGATAACGACAAAGATGATTGCATGCTTTTTAAGGATGCAGTTCAAGAGTTATCTGTATCCGCTGAGATACTTAATGTTTACGATGGAGAACAACTAATGTATGCATTAAATAATGCAACAATTTTACCTGATATACTTTTTCTTGACTTAAACATGCCACGTAAAAATGGATTTGAATGTTTGATTGAAATAAAGTTACTAAGTAAGTATGATCAACTACCTATAATTATTTTTTCTACTTCTTACGAACAAAATATGGTAAATCTTTTATACAAAAATGGAGCTAGTTATTACATTCGGAAGCCAGCTGAGTTTTCTGAATTAAAGAAAGTGATTCATGAAGTTGTTAAGCTTACAATTTAAGGAAATATTTCAAAAACGCTGAAAGAAAATTTTGTTCTAAGAGGAAATTTAAGAAATACTCAATGATGAAAATAACCCCATTAATTCCTTCAACAAATTTATTCCCAGTTGTTGGCATTGGAGCCTCTGCAGGTGGTCTAGATGCTTTTAAAAAATTACTCAGTGCTATTCCTGTTGATTCTGGAATGGCCTATGTTCTGGTTCAACATTTAGATCCAAGTCATGTAAGTTTATTACCTGAACTTCTACAAAAAGTTACTACTATTCCAGTTCTGGAAATTTCGGATGAGATTAAAGTAGAACCGAATCATATTTATGTTATACCAAGCAATAAAATGATGGTGGCCACTGATGGAGTTTTACAACTTATGCCGCGTCCCGAAAAAGGTAAAAACAAACTTAACTTATCTATTGATTTATTTTTTAAATCATTAGCTGAAATTCATCAATCGTATGCAATTGGTGTAGTTTTATCAGGAACTGCGTCAGACGGAACAAAAGGATTAAAAGCAATAAAAGATAATGGTGGGATAACGTTTGCACAAGAGGAATCAACTGCAGCCTATGATGGAATGCCACATAGCGCTGTAGAAGCAGGAGTTGTTGATTTCATTTTATCACCTGAGCAAATCCCTCAAAAAATTATTGAAGTAAGCAAAAGTATATTGGGATTTAATAATGGAAATCAAAAAGTAGAGTTACAAGACGAAGAAGTATTCAAACAAATAATTTCGTTACTCCGAATTCGTAAAGGTACCGATTTCACCTATTACAAACAAACTACCATCCGTAGAAGAATTTTAAGGAGAATGGTACTAAACAAAAACGAAGGAGCGGAAGAATATCTTAAGTTATTAAGAGAAAATAAATCAGAACAGGATCTTTTATATCAAGATTTACTTATACCAGTAACCAACTTTTTTCGCGACATAAAAACATTTGAAAATTTATGTGAAACAGTTTTCCCATTGATAATAAAAAACAAAATAGCTGGAGAGCCCATTCGTGCTTGGGTAGTAGGATGTAGTACTGGAGAAGAAGCATATTCCATTGCAATATGTTTTAAAGAATATTTAGCAGACAACCAAAGAATCCAAATATTTGCAACAGATATTAGTGAACCTGCTATTATAAAAGCGCGCAATGGTATTTATTCCAAAAGTGAAGTGGTGGCCATTTCTCCACAGCGTTTAAACGAATTTTTTACTCTTATAAATGGAAGCTACCAAGTAATCAAACAAGTTAGAGATATGTGCGTTTTTGCTAATCACAATTTCTTAAAAGATCCTCCATTTGGAAAAATGGATTTAATTAGTTGTAGAAATGTTCTAATTTATATGGAACCTTACTTACAAAAAAAGGCACTTACAACATTTCATTATTCTTTAAATCCCAAAGGATTTCTATTGCTAGGTAAGTCAGAAACAACAAGTGGTGTTCCTGAGCTTTTTGCCTCTGCTTCTAAAAATGATAAATTATTTTCTCGAAAGGACACTCCCAATAGACTTATCCAAGTAGCCAGTCAAAGAGTTGAACAAAATTTAAATTACACCAACAATACTACAAAGATCGAAAATATACGTTCTGACTTTCAAAAGTCTGCTGATGAAATTCTACTCAGTAAATATACTCCTGCAGGTGTTGTTGTAAATGAGCTAATGGATATTGTTCATTTTCGCGGTGGGACTGGAAATTATTTGGAACAATTTCCGGGTAAACCAACACATAATTTATTGCAGATGGCTAAACATGGTTTAGCATTTGAATTGCGAAATATTTTACATAAAGTTAAGAAAGAAAAAAAAACAGTTTTAAAGAATAATGTTTCTCTTCAAGTAAATGGTTCTTTACACAGCATCTCCATAGAAGCTATCCCATTACCAAATAGTATTGAGCCCTATTATTTAATTCTCTTTCATGATAGCCTACCCTATAATGATATGGAATTGTTAGTCACAAATAAGAAATCTGTCTCCCCTAAAAATAACAAAGATGAAAAGGAATTACGTATTCATCAACTAGAGCAGGAATTGGATCAGGCTCGAGAAGACATGCGTAGTATCACGGAAGAACAAGAAGCCGCTAACGAAGAATTACAAAGTGCTAATGAAGAACTTTTGAGTGGCAGTGAAGAACTTCAAAGTTTAAATGAAGAACTAGAAACAAACAAAGAAGAATTACAAAGCACAAATGAAGAGTTGACAGTTGTTAATCATGAAATTATTAGTTTGAACGAACTCGTGACTGATTCACGTGATTACTCAGAAGCAATTGTTGAGACAGTTCATACTCCACTAATAGTTTTAGACAAAAATTTGCAAATCAAATCTGCAAATCGAGCATTTTATAAAACATTTCAAGTTAATGAAAAAGAAACGGAAGGTAATTTAATTTATGATATTGGAAATAAACAATGGGATATTCCTGCGTTAAGAATCTTGCTTGAAAAAATACTTCCTGAACAATGTAAAATACGTGACTACGAAGTTACACATACATTTCAATCAATTGGTGAACGAATTATGCGATTAAATGCTCAGGAAATTAAAAGAGATGGACATTCTAAAAAGTTAATTTTACTTGGCATTCAAGATATTACAGAAGAAAAAAAAATCGAAGATTTTATTAAAAAAAGTAACGACCATTTTAGAAATTTAGTAAAAAATTTACCAGCAGCAGTATATTCCTGCGATTTGCAGGGACGCATTACATTTTATAACAATGCTGCCGTTAAATTATGGGGACATAAGCCAGAATTAAATAAAGATTTATGGTTTGGTACAACTAAAGTATATAATCCCGATGGCTCATCGATCCCATTAGGTCAAAGTCCAATGGCGAGAACATTGAAAGAAGGTATTTCGTTTACAAATCAAGAAATAATTATAGAACGTTCGGATGGTATTCGTTTAAACGTATTAGCAAATCCTCAACCTGAATACAATTTATTGGGGGAAAGAATAGGAGCAATAAATATTTTAGTTGATATTACCCAACAAATTATTGCTCATAAAAAAGAAATTGCGCAGGCTTATATGATTGAAAACCTTTTGATGACAGCACCAGGTTTTGTGTGTACATTACGTGGCCCACAGCATATTTATGAATTGGTAAATCCTCAATATCAACAATTATTTGGGAAAAGAAAAATAAAAGGGAAACCAATATTTGAAGCAATTCCAGAGTTAATGGGTCAGGGGTTTGATGTATTACTAGACAAAGTTTACACTACAGGTATTCCATACATCGGAATTGATATACCAATCACAATGGCGCGTGATGAACATTTAGATCCCGAGGTGGGATATTATAATTTTAGTTATCAACCCATGTACGATGAGAATAAAAATATTTATTCGATTTTAGTTTTTGGTTATGAGGTAACGGAGCAAGTAAAAGCGAAAAACAAAAATCTTCAAGTTCAAAAAGATTTATCAATTACACTTGAAGAAAAAATACTGTTAAGAACCAAAGAATTAAGTGAGGCCAATGAGATGCTTTTGCAAAAAAATCACGAGCTTGAATCTTTTAATTTTATTTCTAGTCATGATTTGCAAGAACCATTGCGTAAAATCCAAACCTTTTCTTCTCGGATTTTAGAAAAAGAAATTTTATCTGAAATAGGTAAAGATTATTTCCAACGCATTCAATCCGCTGCATCAAGAATGCAGACTCTTATTGATGATTTACTTACCTTTTCCAGAATAAGTACAAGCGAACGAAAATTTGAAATAGCCAATTTGAGTGGAATTATTAATGAAGTAAAGAATGAACTTCATGACACCATTATTGAAAAGCATGCAACAATAGAAGAAATAGAAATTTGTGATATCAAAATTATTCCATTTCAGTTTCGTCAATTGCTACAGAACATTATAGGTAATGCCCTTAAATTTAGTAAACCAACACAGCCACCACACATTATAATTACCTCTAAATTGTCATTGGGGAGCGAACTTAACAACACTGAATTATTACCTGACCTAACATATTGTCACATTTCAATTACTGATAACGGAATTGGCTTCGAACAGCATTTTGAAGCGAGAATCTTTGAAGTATTTCAAAAACTGCATCGTAGAGAAGAATACGCTGGAACTGGCATTGGCTTGGCAATTGTAAAAAAAGTGGTGGATAATCACAATGGAGTTATCGATGTGAAAAGTGAACTAGGAAAAGGTACCACATTCAATATCTATCTTCCTACTGCCTAATATCCAAAATATTTATACAATTCTCCAATATAATTTTTCTAATTTAAACTGATCTCCAAACACGATAAAATTATTAACGCGTCAATGTTTGATTATCATTAAATACTATTGAATAGTAATTATTTTTTAACATAGTACCATCGTCTATGGGGTATAAATAGAGATTATTTATCTTAAGATTCTCATAATGTAGAATATCTTCTTGCAGGCATTTGGCTTGAGCTTGATTTAGCGTTATTTATGGGATGTTTTTAAAAAACATTATATAACGGAAGATTATTCGGGAATTGGAATTGTTTAAACATCAAAAAAAATGTATGAAATCATGCAAGAGCTATTACAGATAAAAATGCGCTAAGTAAGGGTGCTCAATCTAACATTATTTTCCATCCTAATCAAAAATAGTTGTGGCATGACTTTTTAATATTACTATTAAACATAAAAAAAATACGATGGGAAACTTACTCTATGTACTCGCAGTCATACTAATAATTGGTTGGCTTATTGGTTTTGTTGGATATCATGTTGGTGGTGGATTAATTCACCTACTACTTGTTATTGCAGTAATTGCAATTCTTTTAAGAGTTATTCAAGGGAATAAACCTATTTAAGAATATCCTTTATATTGACAAAAGATAACATCTATGAAAATTTCAAGATTTATTAACATTTTTAATTTCATCTCCATATTACTCATTATGAGTTCGTGTTCTGCTATTGCTGGAATTTTTAAAGTAGGGATGGGATTTGGAATATTTGTTGTTATTGCTGCATTAGTTATTATTGTAGGAATAGTCGCAAAGAAACGGGTAAAATAAAATTAGTGCTATTTAATTTATTATTGTCTGTAAACAATTTTTCAAAAATTATACTATTAAAGGAAAGAAATGCTGCTAATAGGTAGCATCTCTTTCCTTTAAAACTTCGTAATCATAAAATTTGAAATGGATTTTATGATTGCAGGAATTTTAATAAATCGCGATTAAGTCTATCCCTGTGAGTAAACCATAATCCATGTGCTGCATCGTCATATATAATATAGGTATTATCAGGTATTAATTTTGTAGATTCATCAGACGTTGTTATAATAGGAACTGTTTGATCCAATTTACCATGAATGATCAATGTGGGCACAGTTACCGTTTTCATCTCTTCGCGAAAATCTGTAGAAGAGAAGGCAATCGCACATTCTTTAGTTGCTTTTGGAGAAGCGATACCACCCAAAAGCTTATAAAATTCAAGAGAAGAGTTACTAATTGGATTAATTGCTGTCTCCACTCCGAAAAACACTTTACCAAACTCATCTAAGAATGCCATTCGATCGGTTTGAATGGCGGCAAGCATCTTATCAAATTCTTCCTGAGGAACACCCTTTTCGTTTGAATCGGTTTTTAACATATAAGGTGTAATTGCAGAAATTAAAACAACTTTAGCAATATTCTCTCCATTGAATTTTGAGAAATAGCGTACAATTTCCCCGCCTCCCATACTAAACCCCACAAGTGTAATCCTTTTAAGTTGCAGATGTAGAATAAGTTCATGTAGGTCGTTCGCAAGAGTATCATAATCATAAACACCCCAAGGCTTAGATGAATGTCCGAATCCACGTCTGTCGTAAGCAATCACACGAAAGCCATTATTTACAATCGTATCAATTTGGTACTCCCACATTTCTTTACTTAAAGGCCATCCGGAAATAAGTATTACAGGATCTCCTGCTCCAAAATCAGTATAGGCTATTGTAACTTCTTCTGTTCCATTTGTTATTGCTAAATTTTTCATTTTAATTTTATTTTATTATCGTAAACTAAAATTATATGCCAAACAAAATCGTGATGGCACAACTTTTTAAATATATTCCTAGCAGTAAATATTTACACCTTATAAATCGATTAAAATTTGCAATTGAGTGGATCTCCTAATACAAGTAAGAAATATTTATTCTCAAAAGGGGTTGATGAATTTTTTAGTGACATTAACAAAGCATATTTATTCACAATAACTTTTTTCAAACAAGCCTTAACGCGTCCATTTCACTTTCGTGAAATCATTAATCAATCTTTTGAGGTAGGATTAAAATCACTTTCTCTAATCACACTTACTGGATTTATTATTGGAGTTGTTTTTACAAAGCAATCTCGTCCTTCTTTGGAGAGTTTTGGTGCTACATCTTGGCTGCCATCTCTAATTGGAATTGCCATCGTAAAAGCATTAGGTCCATTAGTAACTGCGCTCATTTGTTCAGGAAAAGTAGGATCGAGTATTGGCGCAGAACTGGGCTCGATGAAAGTTACAGAACAAATTGATGCCATGGAAGTTTCAGCAATAAATCCCTTCAAATATTTAGTTGTTACACGTGTATGGGCAACCATGATCATGATTCCAATTTTATCATTGTATTGTAGTTTCGTTGGATTGTTGGGTTCGTATGTAAATGTTCATTCTGAAGAAGCCACAAGCTTTATCAACTTTTATAAAAACGCATTTTCAACCATCACTTTTACAGATTTATTTTCCTCTGTAATTAAATCCATTGTCTTTGGCTTTACCATCGGCATTGTGGGATGCTACAAAGGCTTTCATGCAACACAAGGTACCCGTGGTGTTGGTAGAGCGGCTAATCAAGCGGTAGTGCTATCTATGTTTCTTGTTTTTATTGAAGAAATAGTTATAGTTCAAATTGCAAATTGGTTCAGAAACTATTAAAGCGATGGAGATTTATAAACCACAACATACGATTAATAAATCTGAATCTGTAATTATTATTAAAGATCTCTATAAATCATTTGGTGAATTAGAAGTATTAAAAGGCATAGATTTAAATGTTTTTAAAGGTGAAAATATTGCAATACTCGGAAAATCAGGAACTGGAAAATCGGTGCTCATAAAAACAATAATTGGTTTACTGAAACCTGACAAAGGAACTGTTGAGGTGCTAGGTAAAGAGGTAGAAACGTTGAGTGGAAAAGAGTTGGATGCACTTCGATTACGTATTGGATTTTCCTTTCAAAATAGTGCTTTGTATGACAGCATGAATATTTATCAAAATTTAGCATTTCCTTTAACAATGAATATCAAAAATCTTAGTAAGAATGAAGTAGATCAAGCAGTAGAAGAAGTGCTAGAATCTGTTGGATTAAGAGATAAAATTTATCAAATGCCATCAGATCTGTCAGGTGGACAACGTAAACGAATAGGAATAGCGCGTACCCTAATTTTAAAACCAGAAATAATGTTGTATGATGAGCCTACATCAGGATTGGATCCAATTACAAGTAGTGAAATTAATGACCTAATTAATGAAGTACAACAGCAATACAACACAAGCTCTGTGATCATAACACATGATTTAACATGTGCTAAAAAAACAGGGAATAGAGTTGCGATGTTACTCGAAGGAAAATTTCTGAAGATTGGAACCTTTGAAAATGTATTTGAAAGTGATGATGATCGAATAAAAAGTTTTTTTAATTACAATTTTATACAATAAACAATGAATGAATTCGGAAATAAAAGAACAGTAATTGTTGGTCTATTTGTATTTTTAGGAATTATATTTCTATTAACGGGGATATTAATGGTAGGCAATGTACATGAAACTTTCAAAAGGAAAATGAAAGTGGTGGTGCTTTTTGAAGATGTTAATGGACTACAAACTGGAAATAATATTTGGTTTTCTGGTGTGAAGGTTGGTACTGTAAATGCACTGCATTTTTTTGGTAAATCGCAAGTTGAAGTTACAATGAAAATCGAAGTGAAAGCACAACAGTATATTCGTAAAGATGCAAAAGTTAAGATAAGTACGGATGGACTTATTGGGAATAAAATACTTGTTATTTATGGTGGGAGTTCGAACTCAGAAGCAGTAGAAGAAGGTGATACATTAGCAATAGAAAAAACATTCTCATCAGAAGATGTAATTAATACTTTACAAGAGAATAATAAAAACCTTTTAGCCATTACGAGCGATTTTAAAACTATCAGTAAAAAAATTGCAAGTGGCGATGGAACCATGGGAAAATTAGTGAACGATAACACTATATACTCACAAATTAATGAAGCAACGAAATCATTACAAAATGCCTCAGTAAAAGCACAACAATTTGCAGGATCATTGGCTACCTTTAGTGAGGGACTTAATAAAAAAGGGACACTTGCAAATGAATTGACTACCGATACAATCGTTTTTAATTCAATAAAATCTTCTGTAGTACAGCTTCAAAAAATATCAGATACAGCTACTGTTTTTATTACAAATTTAAAAGAAGTAAGTGGCAACTCAAAAAGCTCTGTTGGTGTTTTGCTTCATGATGAAGAATCGGGCGCACATCTCAAAGAAACTTTAAAAAACTTAGCAAGTAGTACGAAAAAATTAGATGAAGATTTAGAAGCCGCTCAACACAATATTTTCCTAAGAGGTTTTTTTAAAAACAAAGATAAAAAAATCAAAAATGATTCATTACAAAATAGATAAATCAATACATATCGAATTTATTTATTCTATGTTTATTGCATTGGCATTAATTTTTAGGACAATTAATTAAACAATTTTCATGAAAAATAAATCAATTAATAAAGAGAATGAATTCCCTGGTTATCCGCTTTATAAGCGAGAGGAAGATATTACTAATCATGATTCTAAAATTGAAGCAGATGTAGACAAAATTTCAGATAATTTAAATGATTTAAAACCAGTTTCAAGAGACATCGATAAAAATGAAACAGAAAAAGAACCCTTGGTTGGTGTGAACGATGTAACTGCTGAAGACTTAAGGGTTCTTGGAAGGAGAGATCAAGATATGGATGACGGGGAAGATGAAACGTTAATTCCCTTAATACAAATGAACGATCAATTAATGGGAGGAGATTTAGATGTTCCGGGTAATGATTATAATGATCCTGAAAATGAAGAAAATAATTTGTTCAGTAATTCAGAAGATTGATATATCGCAAGATACGATTTGAGTTTATTATTCTACTTAAAACATTACTTAATAAAATCGCTGGATTTGAATTAACTTTGAATACAAAAAATAATTCAAATGTCACTTTCAATATTGCATCCTTCGAAAGAAGAATATCCAGAACGATTTCAAGAGGAGATTAACCTAGTTCATTATTCAGAATTGATTTCTGGATTAGAACAATCTCATCAAACTACGCTTACATTTCTCCATACAATCCCAAAAGAAAAATTATTATTTAGTTATTCGGAAGGAAAATGGACTATAAAAGAACTTTGGCAACATGTAATGGATACGGAACGTATTTTATCTTACCGAGCATTGTGTTATTCTAGGAAAGAAATAAAGTCGTTACCAGGTTTTGATGAAAATGAGTATGCAGTGAATAGCAAAGCAAATTTTAGAGAGTGGAATGCGCAGCTTGAGGAGTATTCACATCTTCGCTTTTCAACAATTTCATTATTTAAAAGCTTTGATAAAGAGATGCTTTCTCAAATCGGATTTGCAGGAAAAAGTACAAAGATTTCAACCAGAGCTGTTGGTTTTTTAGTGCTTGGTCACGAGATACATCATTCAAAAATTATTAACGAGCGTTATTTAAACCTACTCTAAATTCTATTTACTTTTTTCCACATTGGTTTTTCTTTCAAAACTTTTTTATAAATCGGACAATCTTCTACATGTGCTCCTGGAAGATATCCTGTACTCATTAAAAATTCGTTAACAATTTCACCTCCTGTAAACTTAAATATTTTTTTAAAAACTTTTACCCATTCGTCTTTCGTAAGAGGATGGTGGTGATCTATCCAATTCTTAAAGGAACCGAAATCTTTTTGTAACATTTTTATAGCCTTTGCATTTTCAATTGCTGCATCCACTTTTAATCGATTACGAATAATTCCAGCATCTCCTAATAATCGAAGTCTATCCTTTTCACCATATTTAGCTATTCGATCAATATCAAATTGATGATACGCTTTTAAAAAATTATCTTTTTTATTAAGAATCGTTGTCCAAGATAAACCTGCTTGATTAATCTCTAAAATTAATCTGGCAAACAATTGATTATCATTAAGTATTGGAAACCCGTACTCTAGATCGTGATAGTGTTTATGTACATTATCATGATCCGTACTAAATGCAAATTCACAATAAGAACTATAAACTGCTTTCATGGAGATTAGTATTTAACTTTCAAAATTAATTTTATTTTTTGTGCCATTTCATTAGGCTTTATTTGAAGAGGAGCGCTTAAGAAAAATGAGTTACAATTTCAATTGGTTGAGATAAAATTTTATGGACGGGACAAGATTTTGCGATTTGCAATAATCGTTCACGTTTTGTTTCATCAAGGTCTCCAAGAAAGGAAAGACCGCAAGAAAATAAAGTTTTGTTGTTAACATTTGAAATCTTTACATCAACAGTAATTTCTTCAACAATCCATTGTTTACGATTAATGTACATTCGTAGAGTTATTGCTGTACAAGAGGCTAAACTTCCAGCTAAAATTTCTTTTGGAGACGGACCCAAATCCTGTCCTCCTGATGATGAAGGTTCATCGGATGAAAATTTTCCATTCCGATATTCTATTTGTGTTAAGTAGGGAGTAACCCCAATTTTCGCTTTAACATTTATTTGTTCATCCATTTTTCAAATATAAAAATATCTTTCAAAAAAAAATGATTTTTACCAACTAAAAAATCCTGTATATTAAAATTCATTTAATGAAACAGTAGATAGGCTTTCCTTATTTTCATATTATATCATGGGAACTTCCATCAAGAGAATTTGTGCTTTCGAATTTGCTTTAATATCGAATTTTTCCATCTCTGAAAGTGCAATTGCATCTCGCTTATTTAATTTTTCTCCTGCAATTTCTATATCACCATCAAGTACAAAAAGATATACCCCATTATTTTTCAAATGCACCTCATATTGCAATGTGATATTCGCATCTAAATCTGATAAAACAAACCATGCATCTTGATTGATCCAAATCGGTTCAGCATCCTTTTCAGGACTCACAACCGTTTGCCATTTATTTTTTCTATCACCTAAAGAAAATGTTTTTTGTTCATAACGAGGTTGAATATTTTCAACCTTAGGAAAGAGCCAAATCTGTAAAAAATTAACAGGCTCTATAGTCGATGCATTCATTTCTGAATGCGTGATCCCACTTCCGGCACTCATTATTTGTACATCACCAGCATTGATAATTTCTGTACGGCCTGTGTTGTCGTTGTGTTTTAAGGCGCCATCCAATGGAATGGAGATGATCTCCATATTTTTGTGAGGATGAGCACCAAATCCTCTCCCTGGAGCTACTACATCGTCGTTCAATACGCGTAATGCACCAAAATGCATACGTGTTGAATCATGATACTCTGCAAAACTAAAAGTATGATAAGAATTTAACCAGCCAAGATTAGCATTCCCCCTACTTGTGCCACGATGAATAATTTGTTTCATTTTAATATTTTTAGGTAAGGAATAAATAAAATATTCTTAAGAAATAACTTCTATTTATCCGCGACCAGATTATCAAACATAATACAAATGTAAATACATTAATTGTATATACAACATTTTGTCATGCTTTAGCCTCGTAATTTATCTAGAATACGATTAAGATCTTGAGCTTCAGTTTTTTGAAGCGATTTAAATTGCCTAACCCAATCGTCGTTAAGACTGTCAAGTTCTGCCAAAAGGTCAAGACCCTTTTGTGTGATAATGATATCTACTTGTCGTCGATTGGATTTACAGATTTCTCGTTTTAGTAACCCTTTTTGGCGTAATTTCTCTACCAATCTAGTTGCATTAGAGTTACGATCCACCATTCGTTCAGTGATATCAGTAAGTCGAATGGGTTGCTGATTAGAACCTCTAAGAATTTGCAACACATTAAATTGTTGTGGCGAAAGTCCGAATGGTTTAAGAGTTTGGATATGCAATCCATCTATCCAGCTAGCAGTAAACAAAATATTAACTGCGAGTTTAGCATATTCATTTGCAAATTTCTTGTGCTTTATAGCTTCTTCAATTGTCATCTAACAAAGATACGAACTCAATAGTTGTATCAACAAGTTTTTAGAAAAGAATCATAATCAAAAGATCATTTGCTGGATTTATAAAATTAAAAAAGGACTACTTTTAAAGTGTTGATGCGCTTGCCGACACACTAACCCAAGCTTGAAAAAGAGCTAATTTTTCCACTTACCCACAGGAGGTGATTACACATTGCAAATTTATTTTACATAATTTAACTACCTAAGAGGGCTAATTTTTGATAGTTGAAAATAATTTAACAGTGATCGATTTTTCTGTTTTGCTGCAAGATTTTTCGAAGGATTTCGGAATTACCTTTTTACATTATCAGTTAGTTTTTTTACTAAAATATATCCTACGACTGAAAATATTCCAAAAACAATATGAGCGAAAAATAAAAGAATAAAGAAATTTTTTAGATTTAAAACTGGTAGATTAGGATGTATTATAAGGGTAAAATACCAACCAATTATACCAAATATTCCACTTACTGCTCCAAGAAACATTCCCGACTGAATATTTGCTTTTAATTTATGATTTTGCCATAACGTGACATAGATTAAAACAAAACTAAATCCAATAATGTAATGAAGACTCCATGCTAAGTAGGGTGCATTTTGTTTAGTAGTTAGTAAAAGATTTCTAATAAGGACAGTCATAATTTCAGGTTCCCGAAAATTCTCGCTCATCAATTCCGAGACTAAATAACTAAAGATAGTCATTGCTGAAGTGCTCATAATACTCGAATATAAAACTTTTTTAAATTCCTTGAAATTATTTCTATTAAATAATTGTTTCACTTTTCACTGATTGACGAAAATCTTTCCATGTAAAAATTATTGGAAGCGCCTTTACAACCCGACAGAAAAACCAACCCCACATTTTAGCACAGCACCGAGTGAATGAGAATTACTTCGACAATAACAAGTATGACTGACTTGGCGGGAACAATAAATCTAGAGCATTCGGTTTTATTTTAAAAATGGGGCCTTTTTCGAGAACGCTTCCCGTTGGTTTTCTTTTTATCAAGTGGTCAAGGGTAATAATTCCTTGTTCTAACAAAATATCAAACTGAGAAACAATTGGCTTTTTTGTGTGCTCCACTTTTTTGTACTGAAAATGTTCTTTGCCACAAATGGTTACAGAGTCAGCAGCAATCCAAAATGTTTCACTGTGCTTTTCAAGCAGACGCTTATGTAAAGTTTCTAATCCCCAGACAACAAAATCTCCAACACCAGATTTATCAGAATTTTCAATAAGCTGTCTGATTTCGCTATGCATTTTCAACTTCAAACCTTGCGAATTTCTCACAAGCGCTGAAACGGTGCAATACAATTTAAAATCATCGCCCCGCCTGTATCCAAAAGCATTTAAGATTTCAGCTGAACTTTTGAACTTACTTGCTTTCCAATCAGGAACTTGGGCGAACAGATTTTTTCTATTGCCTCTTTTATCTCGGTACGACTTTAATTCAATGCCTTTGTAATCTGGTTTCTTTGACGAATTTATATCAATCCCTAAAAGGGTTTCAAGCGTTCTTCCAATTGCAGTATCGGCTTGAAGCATTGCGGGAACTGGGCCTTTTGCTGCAATCTTATTTAAAAGAATTAATAGTTCATCTGCAACTTCATTAGAAATTTGATTTATTTCATTAACCAAATCTTGAAGAGGATTTGATATTTTACTTTCAATTAACTTGTGTAAATCAAGTTGCGTAATATTGAAGACATATAAATCACTTTCAAAAGCAATTATTCCTAAAATATCATTTGCATTTGAGTAAAACCCCAACCCTTTGAACCAAATTCTGGGATCACCTTTTTTAGTGTTCGGGCGATATAATGAAGCAACTGAATTTACTAATGAATCAGACGAGATTAAAAATGAAGTAATTTGAATTTTACTTTCCTGACCTTGTCTTTGAAGTTCAAAATCGTGAATATTATTGGCTTTCAAATAGGTTCGTACCGAACCTGTAGCATCCATAATCGACTTTTCAAGTCCCGTTCCAGTTGGTTCAATCAGACAAAGTTCAACAGATTTTTCAGTTAGAAGTTTTATCCTACTTATTTCAAGGTTGGTTAATTGCCTCATCAATGACTACTTTATATTTTTTAATATTTCCAACGCTACAGCACGAGCCATTAACGGTGGAACTGCATTACCAACTAATGTAAATTGGGGCACTTCAAATTTACGTTTATTACCGCCAGTTGAACGTTTACCTTGAAAAACAAATGAATCGTCAAAGGATTGTAATCTTGCCATTTCACGAACTGTCAAAGCCCTTGGGCTTGAAAAATGAATGTAGTCATCTGGTATTGTCATTACAGTCGGACTTTGTGAATCTGGTTTTAACACATTATAATTACGTTTCTCAGAATCAAGACCAATTTTTTTAAGCTCCTTTTTAGCCGCATCGTAATCTCCAGTATTTAAAATCACTTCTAATCGTTTTACAACAACATCATTTTGTTTACTCGTTTTGTGGTTATGCAATGGAGCAACAATGTGAGTTAATGTATTTTCAAGTTCTTCAAAACTTCTTACGTAAAAAGGATTTTTAGAATTAGTGAATCTCCCGTTTAAACGACCTTTTTTAGACCACTCAGCATATGTTAAGCCTTTTTTATCATCGGGCTTTCCGTCAATATTTCTTTTCTTAAGTAACGCTTTCATTTTTTCAGTTGCGCCATTGTATTTCGACTTTAAATCAATTGCTTCATAATTAAATTTTTCATCATCGTTACCAACAAAATCTAAATCATACAAAGCTTCAAAAACTGTAACTTTCTCCTTTTCGCTAACAGTTGGGGGCACGACTTTCACTAATTTCTGGTCTTTGCGACAGCCAATAAATAAAACTCGTTCACGATTTTGAGGAACCCCATAATTTGAAGCTAATGCAACAAAAGGCTGGTCTATATTATACAACCTTATGTGTGACAAAATTTCTTCAAATTCTTTTTCTGCTTTTTCTGTTTTAACAAATGGTTGTAATCTTTGAATACATTCCTCGAAGGAATAATTATAAATTTCTAATGCTGAAATAATTTCGGCAATTTCATTTTGAAATATTTTTGCAGGTTTTAAATTATTAAACGCTTCGTATATTTGCTCTATTATTGAATCGGACTCTATTGAAGTTAAAAAGGAATCGAATTTTTCAGCGAAAAAATCATTATCCAAATCACTATGAGCCTTTTCTAAAATCACTTTCTTTCTAACATAAGCTAGTTCTTTGCTTCGCTTTAGCAAATTAAAGCCGTGACGAATAGTATTAATATTTACATCTGTTTTACTTGTTTTGTAATCAGCAATTTTAGGAGTTAATAAACGGAATTTGTTTTCAATAATCTGAATATAATTTTCTCTTAACTTCTCTAATTCCTTCTCATTTGCAGATTCAAATTGCATTCGCAAATTGTAACAATCTAATGTAAACACTTTTTCTCTTTCTGCTTTTCTAAGCTTGGCTAAAAAGTAAATTAACTGATGAAACTCTTTTAAATCAACAATTGATTTGATTTCTTGCAAAATCATTTCTTTTATTTTACCTCCTTCCTTTGTAAGAATTCCTTTCACGTTCTCCATCACAAAATACTTAGGACGAAGAATCCGAATAACGTTTAAATAGTGAGCAAACAAATCATCCTTCTTGTCAAACTTTTTACGCTTACCAGCCAAACTAAAACTTTGACAAGGTGGTCCGCCACAAACAACATCAACTTGCTGAGCTTTCAACTTTTTTAGTAAATTATCTAGAAAATCTGGCTCTGTAATATCTTGACGCAAAAATTCTGCATCCATTCCAAGTTGGTAGTTATATCGAGCAAGGTGAGTTAATTCACAATTCTCATTTATATCACTTCCTAACAAAAAGTCATAATATCTATTTCCGTGTTCTGCTTGCAAAAAGCCTTCGCTAAATCCACCCGCACCTGCAAATAAATCGACAAAGGTTGTTTTTGTTTTTCCTTCATATTCTTCTTTGGTTGCAGCTGGATTAGCATTTAA